>JAFGEX010000147.1 GCA_016931355.1 bacterium | reverse complement strand
GACCGGCCTCGTCAAAGATGAATTCCAATTTGTCGCCCGCATGGAGTTTTAACCGTTCCCGGACTTTCTTCGGAACAGTCAACTGCCCTTTGCTTGTCATGGTGGAAACCATTCGATCCCCCTGATGAAATTCCTTACCAAATGTAAGGAAAACTAATACTGAAATCAAGAAAAATCGGCTTTCGAAATCCCTCCGGGAGGTGATGATTTTCCGCTTCCAGCTGCAGGTGAGCTTCAATAAGAAGTTGATTCCATGATAAAACTTTAATAACTTGCATTCAATTCCATCACATCCGGGAGTGCTTTCCCTCCGAAATCTGTATCAGCCGCTGATTGAAGCTCCCCGCCGCAAGCGGCGGGGAATCTTCGATCTGTAAGGAAGAAGACTTTTATATTCGCTCGCTTACCCCGGGGCAAGCCCCGGGGAATGCGCTCGCTGTCAGATTCAAGACCGGATGGTGATGGGTAGTCCTCTCTGAGGTGAAAAAAGACAGAGGCGCCAATGCACAAGCGGATCTGGTTCAGCGCAGTTCTTCTATTGACGGTTCACGTCTGGATTTCCTGCGGGCAGAAGCGACAGCCCGTGCCGAATGCTCCTGCCATAGAGTTCAAATCCCACGGCAAAATCGACTATCCGCTTCAATCCTTGGACGAGGCCATGCTCGATTCCACTCAGCATCGGACCTTCCTCTATTTTCTCCACGAGCACCATCCCCGATGGGGGATTGTCAAGGACCGCACGGCAGAGTGGGCGCCTGCCAGCATTGCGGCCACCGGTTTCGGGATACCGGCCTTCGCGATCGGAGCTGAAAGACGCTGGATGCCCAGGGAACAGGCTGCGGATATCACCCTGGACATCCTCGAATTCTTTTTCCATTCGATTCAAAGCCAGGATTCGAATGCAACCGGTTACCGCGGTTTCTATTATCATTTCCTGTCCATGGACACCGGCAAGCGGACCTGGGATTGCGAACTTTCGAGCGTGGACACGGGCCTGCTCATGATGGGGATACTATTCGCGAGGAATTACTATAATCTGGATAATCCTGCTGAGGACCGCATCCGCATGCTGGCAGACACCCTGCTGCGGCGTATAGACTGGGATTTCATGGAAATGCCGGGCAGCGGCGCGGATGCATGCACGATTTCCATGGCATGGCGGCCTGGAAAGGGCCTGCACGAATACGGATGGAGCGGCTACAACGAAGCCCTGTTCCTGTACGTCCTGGCAGCGGGCAGCGGCATGAAGAACGCGGAGCGGAGTTATGCAGCCTGGCTCAAATCCTATCAATGGCGCACTCCTTATGAAGGGCTTTCGCATGTCGCCTTTCCGCCTCTGTTCGGCCATCAATTTTCGCATGCGTTCATCGATTTCCGCGGCATTGCGGATTCATACATGAGGAAAAAGGGGATCGACTATTTCGAGAATTCCCGCCGCGCGACGTTCGTACAGCGGCGGTACGCAATGGAGAATCCCAAGGGCTGGGCAGGGTATGATTCGCTGTGCTGGGGCATATCCGCAAGCGATGGGCCCACGGATAAATATAATTTTAACGGGAAGGAGTTCCACGGTTACGCGGGAAGAGGGACCAGCGGGCCGGATTTCAATTATTTTGACGACGGGACGATCGCGCCCTATACCTCCATCTCATCCCTCCCGTTCACGCCGGAAATCGTATTTCCGGCCATACGGTCCATGAAAGACAGGTATGGTGAAAAAATATGGGGGAAGTACGGTTTTGTGGATGCGTTCAATCCCACGGCCGGCTGGTATGACGACGACTATCTCGGCATAGACCAGGGGCCATTGCTGATCATGATCGAAAATTTCAGAACCGGGCTGATCTGGAACCATGTGATGAAGGACCCGGTCATTCAAAAGGGGCTGAACCGGCTCGGATTTGCATATTAAACCACCTCCGGGAGGTCTGCCCATTTCCGAAGAAGAATAGGAATCACCTCCGGGAGGTTTCCCTCTTTATATTCAATTTTAACGGATATCTTCAAAAGCCCGGAAGAGAAAATCCTCCGTGAGGTGATTCGAACAGGAGCCTTCATGAGCGAACCGAAAAACAAGGGCCTTCAGACAAAACCCGAAGACCGGGTCAGGTTCACGCAGCTGGCTGCGTACGGCGCAGGCGGCATCATCCCCATCGCTCTTTTCAACATCGCGGGCATACTCGTCGGACTCATGGGCAACATCAGCCTGGGACTATCCGCCTTCTGGCTGGGCGTCATCCTGATCATCCCCAGACTGTGGGATGCGGTTTCGGACCCCATCATGGGCCATCTCTCGGACAATACCCGCCTGCGGCTGGGGCGCAGGCGGCCCTACCTCCTGATCGGCGGCATACTGGTCGCGGTTTTTTTCGTGGTCATGTGGTGGGTCCCGAAAGGCGACGCAGTCCGCCTCAGGTTCGCGACCGAGTCGGGATTCCACTGGTTCCAGCTTGCCTACCTTCTTTTCTCCCTGCTCCTGTTCTACACCGCGACCACTGTTTTCGAGATCCCGCACGGGGCCCTGGGCATGGAGATGACCGCGGATCCTCATGAACGCACGCGCCTGTTCAGCGCCAAGAGCTTTGTCGGAAACCTGTTCGCCATGAGCACGCCCTGGCTTTTCGCTTTGGCCAACATGGATATATTCAGGGGCCCGGGCGGAAACGAAGCGGACGGCATGCGCTATGTCTCTCTGCTCATCGCGGCCTTCCTGATCCCGCTCTCGTTCTGGTGGTTTTTCACGCTTCGCGAACCGGGGTTCCGGAAGGCTGCTGCGCATGAGAAAACACCCTTCTGGAAGGACATGAAACGCACGGTGCGCAACCGGAACTTCATCCTGCTGACCCTGACCGTGTTCACCCTGGCCATGGGCTTCAACTTCGTCCAGCTGCTCGGATCCTATATCCCCATTTTTTACGTATTCGGCGGAGACAAGGTGGCAGGCGCCAAATTGCTCGGCATCAACGGCACAGTCTGGGCGGTCACGGGCCTGCTTGCCGT
>JAFGEX010000146.1 GCA_016931355.1 bacterium | reverse complement strand
TTGGTCCTTGACCGCTATCCCGATGGCACAGCCCGTGATGATGTTCCCCCTGGCTGTGACTGTGGAAGATTCTCCGATCGAAATCCCCTTGTCCGCTGCGTTGTCGATCCGGTTGTCCAGGATCAGCACGTCCTTCGATCCTCCGATATCCACACAGTCCCGGTTGGGATCCGAGCTGAGGCAGTTGAACCGGCAGTTGCGTATGATGCCGGCGTCCACGAAATCAAAATCGAGTTCGCCCAGCCCGTAGAAAACCGTATTCTCGACCAGCGCAGATGCGTTCTGGATGTTCGCATTGTCGTCTCCGGAGGCGGACCCGTCGAAATAACTATCCCGGATTTCCACTTTTCCGCCGCGCACATAGAAGGGCTGCGGTACGGAGCGGACGCTGACATGGTCCAAAACCAGGCCGGAATTCACGGACGAAATCGCTGCCCTGAACGCTGCGCTGTCCGCCCCGTGCGTCGCCCCGGTCAGTTCCAGATGGCGCAGCGTGCAGGATTCCGCCGCATGATCGAACACGAGCGCCCCCCAACCCTGTTCCGGATCAACCGGCGAGAAAACAACGGGCCTTTGCTTCTGCCCTAAAACCTGTAACCCGCCGTGTACGATCAGACCGGCGCCGGGTTCGAACCTGATTTCCACCGAGGGTCCGATGGACAGGGTCGCGCCTGGATGAACCACCATGTCCGTTTTTGCCACATAGGGCGAATGAATGAAGGTGAGGAGAGTATCTGAGTAAAACGACGAGGGCAATCGGTTTGAAGCCGTCACTTCAAACATGGCGGACAATTGCAGATCCGATGAGAGGACGACGTCATACTGAGGATGGAGAGACAGGATCTGTTCTTCCAGGCTGGTACCGACCGCAGCCAATGCCAGGTCAAAGCCCAGGTCCGAACTGCCTGCATTGCATTGATGCACCTCTGCAGCGACACAGTTGACGCCCTGCTGGAAAAAGGAGGGGTCGGCTTCGTATTCAAAGAAGGCCGTTTCCGCTGCATCAGATGTGATCCCCGAAGACCAGGTGTCGTAGGCAATGTCGCCCTCCGGCATGTTGGACCGGACTGCGACATGGCCGTTGATATACACCACGGCCCCGTCATCCCTGGCAAGCCGGATATAAAATTTGTCATAAGCCTGGGGATCGGCCAGATTGAATTTCAGCCTGAAATAGGCGGTCGGCCATTTATTCGCAGAGTCCGGTCCATAGGGTATCTCAGTCGTTTCCCCGTCGCCTCCGTATCCCAGACGGGCCCGGCCCAGGATCCACGATGCATCATTGAAGCCCTCCAACTGCCATCCTGCGTCCGCTTCATGATCCTGGGACCTGGTTTTCCACTCGGAACCTGCAGGCACGAGGACGGTCTCGAGGCTCCCCCTGCCCTTCCAGCCGGAAAATGAATAACCGGCTGCAGGCGATGCAGCCAGAGGAATCCGGCTGCCTTTATAATACCGCCCCGAAAAACCGGTTGTTGTGATCATCGAACTGTCCACGAGCGCACTTCCGGAACCCGGCGGAGAAACCGACACCGAAAGGTTGTAATCCGCAGCCAATCCGAACCGGGACCTGAGATGCTCCAGCACCCTTTCCCGCCTCTCGCGGGCGAATTCACGCATGAATTCGACACGGGACTCCCACTCGTTCAGCGAAGCGATGCCGTGATCTCCGTTCGGACCGCGCACGTTTCCCCAGCGTTCGATATGCCTTCCCATTTCGGGGCGTATATCATCCTGAAGGCTGTCGATGATGTGTATCACACGGTCAGGCTCGAAGGCGCTGTTCATGGCCTGCACAAAACGGCGGATGAACCGTTCGCGGAAAATGGTGTTTGCGAGAAGTCGGCGCAGAACAGGATAATTGTCGGCAATGTCGTCAAGGGTATGCGAATCGATCTTGTCCGTTGAAAAATTGTTTCCGTATCCCCTGTCGAAATCAAAAGGCAGCCATTGCCAGCGGCCACCCGGCATGGCGGGCCTCCACATGCGGGTGTTGTGGCGCCAGCTCGCATTTCCAGTGAATATTTCGAGTATGGACCAGTCGATGAAATTGTCCATGTCGATGAGGGAGGCCGCTTCCTCATATGCGGCCTGAGTGGAAAGATCCGTGTTCGCGAAGAAATCCATCAGCGCGTCATAGGCTTCGCGGGATCCTTCATCCACCTCCACGGAACCGTCCCGCATGTCCAGGCTCACCCTGTCCATAACATTTGCCGCATCCTGATGATAGGCCCGGACGAACTCACCGTCCTCCTTTTCCCTGAAATTATGAATCCCCCAGTAAACGCCGTTGATGAAGACCACTGAAGGGCGGTAGGCCTGGAAATCCAGTTTCAGATATCCCTTGATTAAAAGCTGTATCATGGCGTCCCGGAACATCGTCAGTTTCCAGTCGTCGCTGGAACTGCGCAGAATGATGGATTTGAATTTATCCCTTTCCCTGGACGGGAAAATCTTTGCGGAGATTGGATCCTCGAATTGTACATCCAGCGATCTCTGGGCGATATAGATCGCCGAATTACCGAAAAGCTGCAGGGATGCATCCATAGAAAACCAGGGCAAACCGTTCGATCCGAAGCAGGTCACCTGGGCGGGCCGTTTCCAGGGCTTCCGGTCTTGAGGATTTGAGTCGTTGTATATGCCGACCGCGTCATCCCAGAGGAATCCGGGATTCATGGCGATGGACACGACAGGCAGGACCGTTTCTTCTTCGATCCAATAAGTCTGCGTTGCGATTCTGCCCGGCAGGCTTCCTGTCTTTATGATCCGCGCCCGGATGACGGTGGTCTCATCCACCTGGAGCGGAGCGGCATAAGCGGCCGAGAGGTCATCCGGAATGGACCCGTCCGTGGTGTAGCGGAGCGTGCCGCCCGCGTCAGGATTCGAAATCACAACCGTCACAGCCGTCGGGTAAAATCCCCCGGGGATGGAGAAAACCGGCTCAGGTGGAAAAATGATTTCCGGCACGGCGGCGTCCGGATTTGCCCGGCCGGGGGTCGGAAACGGAAAAAAGCCCCAATTCCCGTCTCCCATGCGGCCGTAGGATACATCGGCCTCCTGATCATCATAAACGATTGCATCGAGAAGAATGCCGGCCGCATTCAAAAAGAGGACCTCCTCGCCGCCGCCGGCCAACTTAAAATTGGCATGCAACGCTGTAGCGGCGACATCCCTTCCGTCCGCATAAACAACCAGAAACCCGCCGGCCGGAATGGATATTCCTGAGGGGAAGGTCCACCGGCCGGGCAGGGCGGCATTGTCCGTCAAACCGGATCCGGACAGATCAACGGCAATGGGCAGCGGATTGTGGATTTCGATCCAATCCGCAAATTGATTGAAATCCGGATCCAGATGCAATGACCGGCCCACAGCCATGATCTCGTTGATGAAAGGATGATCTTGTATCTCAGCCCGGACAAATACTGCGCAGATCCAGAAACTGAAAAAGAGAAAACAGGCCAAGCGTCTTTCCCGGCCCCTGCGCGCAGGTTCAGTGTCATTCCGGTCCATTCTTTTTCGGGGAGGCAAACCCATACCCGGCTCCTGTCAAATCTGATGGCGAGCGCATTCTCCACGCCCTGCCGCGGGACTTTCCCACGGCCCTGACCCGGTGTTCGCCCCGGGCTTTTCCCCGGGGAAAGCCGGCGAATAACAATGTCATTTTCCTTAAAAATCGAAGATTCCCCGGCAGCTCATTGCCGGGGAGCTTCAATAGAGTCTATTTCAGAGCATCCTTTTTGCCGTCAAAGATCTTGCCAGGGATAATTTTTTCCCACTCTATCCTGTTCAGGTTCCTGACATTAGGCGTTTTTTTAAGATGTTGCCACTTTCATGCCGCACAGTTATCCCGGCACGGGGCTCCGGGCATTGCCCGTAATACCAAAGAATCGTCATGCGACTTTCATCCTGAAAAAATTCTCAATGCAAGACGGCCAATTTCCTCATGAAAAGACCCTGAATCCCTTCCACCTGCATCCGGCAGATATAAACACCGCAGGGCACTGGGAGTCCTCTGTTGTCCCTGCCGTCCCAGGGCATCTCATGCAGGCCGGCATTCAATGTTCGGGCCGCGATTTCCCTGACCAGCCTGCCGCGTATGTCATAGATGCGCAGGGCTATTCTTGCGGAACGGGGAAGGGAGAACAGAATGGAGGTGCCGGATCGGTGGCGGCTGCCGGACGCCGGGGCCGCATCAAACGGATTGGGGTAATTCGGCAGCAGGCAAAAATCCCCGGGCTGCAGGTTTTCCGGAACCGACGATGACGGATCCTGGAATTCATTGCTGCGGCCCGGCGTGCCGAAACCCGCGGAAGCGGCCCAGTGACCGCCAAGCGAGTTGTCCAGATCCGGAGCGCGCAGCGCAAGTGCGGGCCCGTTGCCGTCCGGTTCCGCAGGCCAGGGAGCACGGGTTCCGTATGTCAATGAATCCACAACATAGCCGGCAGGGTCGATGAGCAGGACGCGCTCGCCCTCTGAATCCAGCCCGAAATCCAAATCGCCTGCTGCGTTTTTTACCTCCGGAAACAGGTTTCGGAACGCCCGGATATCTGAGCAACAGATCAGGAACCCGTCCGCATCAATCGAGGTTCCGGCCGGGAAGACGAAACCGTTAGACGGATTCTCATCCTGCAGAATCCACCCGCCCAGATTCACGGCTGCCGCATGCGGATTGTACAACTCCACCCAGTCGCCTGCGTCGGATCCGGGAGAGGAATGGTAATTCATTTCATTGATGACCAGGGCGCAGGCCGGGCCGTTCGAGGCCTTGAAGTGCGCGGTGACAATGCCGGCTCCGGAAGGTTCGATGGAAACACGGCTGCTGTTGTCGCTGATCCCGGTCCATCCGGAGAAGCGTAAGCCCGGGGCAGGCAATGCGTTCAGGGATATCGGCAGGCCCCGGAAATAAATCCCGGACCAGGGATAGGAATCCGGAATAACTGAGTTAATTTTGATACTGCCCGCATCCGCGGGGGAAATGCGCAGTTCCACCCGGGCAGTGCCGGAAAGACCGAATTCTCCAGCCAGATGTTCTCTCAAAGCATCGCTCCTGTAAAGGCCGAAATCCCGCACGACTTCCACATCCTTCATCCACTGCGCAGGAGATCCACCCCATCTGACCAGATGACGCTTCATTTCCGGCTCCAGCCGCGTGACGATATCCTCGACGGCATCGTCGACGGCCTCTTCGGAAAAACAGGTATTCATCAGGTCCGCAAGCCTGTTGATGAATGCATCCCGGAATTCAGGGCTTTCCAGAATTTTCCTGAACAGAAATGTGGATTCAGGCGGATTCGGCCAGGAGGGGCCGTTTTCCTCCCTGTAATAGGCTATGGTGTTGTCCAGGTACGCTTCCGGATTAAAATGATAATAAGGGACGAAAAGCCTCATGCTGAAGGCATGATCCGTGTCGTAGAGCAGCCACCTGTACCGGCCCTGCAAGGAGGCGGGCCGCCAGAATTTGCAGTTGTGGCCCGGCCCGTCCTGATTTGCAATGAATATCTGAACAGCCATGTAGGTCAGGTAATTGCCGATGTCCATCCGGGTTTTAACGTAAGCTGCGTTCTGAGCTGAGGCAAGTGAATGGGATTGAAGATAATCGATCAGGACATTGTAATGATCGGCATCCCCCTCCACCACGAGCGGGTACAGGGTGTGGTAATCGTCCAGGATGTCCACGGCATCCGGGTCCACGCCGTGATGGGAAGCGAGATAATCCTCGTTCAGCTTTTCACGGATGTTGTACAATCCCCAGTACACACCGTTCAGATACAGGATGCACGGACGGTACGCCTGAACATC
>JAFGEX010000145.1 GCA_016931355.1 bacterium | reverse complement strand
TTCGCCTATCCCAGCGTGGAGGAATGGCGTCGGGAAACGCCGGCCAAGATGCTCGAAGCCTGCCTGAAACTGGATCAGGAGCGAAGGGAGCGCGAGGCGTTCATGACCGCCCTGGTCCGCAGCCTCAGGGACCGGCCGCTTGAGCAGGTCGCCGAAGCCGAGGGTATCCGCGCCATGGCGCTCCGTTACAGGGCGGAAGAGGAATCCATGCTCGAACAGGTCCAGCGGGACGCCTCCTTCCTCCCTCGGGATGCGGACAAAGAAGTGATCCTGCTCGACCTGACGCGGCATAACCGGAATCCGCGCATGGTCAAAAACCTGGCCTACCTGCTTCATCCGAAGGCCCTGGCCGTGCTGGAAATCAGGAACCGGTTCGAGCGAGGCGTGAAGACCAACGATCTTCATGTTTCCATGTCATTGAGCCTGAATCTGAACGGCGTTGAACACGGCAGGGATGTGGGTGAAATCATGAGGAGCCTGAATATCGGGGACGGGCACCGGGGTGCGGGCGCGGGCGCGGCAAGCTGCAAATCGAAACCGGAAATGCTGAAGCGCAAGGAAAATCTGATACGGGACATATTCGATCTGTGGAGGAAACAGACCCATGCCTGAATGCACGAACCTGCAGCAGAACCTCAAGGCCTGCAATTGCACCTACGAACCCTGTCCTCGCAAGGGCCGGTGCTGCGAATGCCTGGCTTATCACAGGCGGATGAACGAGCTCCCCGCCTGTTTTTTCCCGGATGCAGTCGAAAGGACATACGACCGTTCCCTGCAGCGGTTTCTGGATTTGCACAGGAAATAAGGCGGACCGGAACGCCAAAAATGAATCCCACATGAACGGCGGCCGGGGAAATCCGGCGCGATCTGGAGGGAAGACATGCAACTGGAACTCAAGAACAAGGTCGCCCTGGTGGCTGCTTCCAGCCGGGGTCTGGGAAAGGCCATCGCATGGGGCCTTGCGCGCGAAGGCACCAAACTGGTGATCTGCAGCCGCAACAAGGATATTCTGGAAAGAACCGCTGATGAAATCCTGCTGGAAACAGGCGTGACCGTTTTCCCGCTCGCCCTGGACCTGACGGACCGGGATCAGATCGACTGGCTCATGGCCGAAACACTGGACCTGTTCGGCCGCGTGGACATACTCGTGACCAATAACGGCGGCCCGCCTCCCGGCCGGTTCGAGAACCTGGGCGAGGATGACTGGCGCCAGGCCGTGCAGACGACGCTCATGACGGCTGTGAGGCTTTCCAGGGCCGTGATCCCCAGCATGAAAAAACAGAAATGGGGCCGCATCATCCACATGGTGTCTGTCACGGCCAGACAGCCCATTCCCAGCCTGTTTTTCTCGAACGTGATACGGCCGGCCGTCATCGGCCTGGCCAAATGCCAGTCCCAGGATTATGCGGCAGACAACATCCTGGTGAACGCCGTGCTTCCGGGATATTTTTCCACTGAGAGGATCACCGAGCTTTTAAAGGATCGGTCGGAGAAAACGAAGAAAAGCCTCGAACAGGCGACCGCTGAAATGGTCTCTGAAATCCCCCTCGGCCGCATGGGCAAGCCGGAGGAACTGGCCAACCTGGTCGTTTTCCTGGCCTCCGAGAGGGCCAGCTATATCACAGGAGCGGCCATACAGATCGACGGGGGATTCATCAAGGGGATGCCCTGAGAATGCCACGAAACGCTTGCCGCTGATACCGCTGCATCCAGGCCGCAGTTTATATGAGGCGGGGGAATGATTGCGCGCGGCGCAGGCCTGTTATCCTCAGGTCCGGCCGCAAAATGAAAGACCACCTCCCATCCCTGTATAACGACGGCGAGATAGAATCGGAATGAGAGACGCAAAAAGCAGGGTCGGACATCGGGGTGCACAAACCATTTGGATCAGCGACTGCGCCTGCGGAAAAGCGGTTTGATCCATCCTTTTCCATGATCTATCGGACTAAACGGATTAATGGTTGTTATATCTTCCCCAGATCTTCTCGGCATATTGAATGACCCCGTCCACATAGGTGTTGCTGTGGTTGTAACTGTAAATGGCCTTTCTCCGTTTTGCATTCGTCCGTCCGTATTGTCCAAACTCTTTTAAATAATTGGCCACACTGAATATCGCATCAGGCCAGCTGCTCAGATCAATATTCCCATCTTTGTCTCCGTCCGCCGCCAGATAAAAACGATACGGCAAGAATTGAACATATCCGATAGCGCCGCCCCAGGAACCCTTTTGCGTCAGGGGATCGACGTTCTTTTCTTTGCACTGTCTCAACAATGCAACCACCCCTTTTATGGCGATGTCTCTGATCGATCCGAATCTCTTGGCTTCCCGCTTCTGAATGGCCGCATCCAAAAGCGGATTATTCCCCCCCTCTTTCATGATTTGTTCAATACTCGCCTTTTGGGCTTTTTCCAGAAAAAGCAACTGCGCCATAAAAATGTTGAATACCAAGTAATCGCCGGTGAATTCACCCAGCCCTGATTCCCACATTAAAATGGCGACAATGTCTTTTCGTGGTATGCCGTATTGTCTTTCGGCCCTTTCGAGAATCGTTTCTTTCTCTTTCAAAAATTTTACGCCCTGTGCCACCCTTTTTTCTTTCAGGAAGACGGCCGTATAATCTTCGTGTTCCTTTTTCTGTATTTCCTTGCTTTTCGGAGTGGCATATTTGATCAGCTGATCCTCATAGACGATCGGGCTGGCTCTTCTGCATAATTGCTTGAATTCCTCAAGGATTACCGGTTTCCCTGATCCCGAAGGGCTCCCCAGCTCTTCAATCACTTTTTGAATGTACGGATTAGCCGGTTTGTCATTCGGGAATGCGGTTTTCAAGGTCACTTCCCACCCGTTTGAATTTTGCGACCGGCAAACCAAACAGGCGAACATCACCCAGGCAGGAACCAATCCCCTCACCACGAAAGCAACGCGGTTTTTCGAATGGGACAACGGATTGTCTTTCATCTTCTTCTCCGGAATTTGTAATCTTATTCTTGTACGTAAATCAGACATTCCAACACAGGATAAGATTGCTGGTCTAACGTTCCGGTTGAAGGATAATTGTAGAAATTCTGCCCGGAACCACGCAATGCCGACCGTATGAACAATCTCAAAAGACCTGATTGATCGGGAATGAGAATGGTTGAGAGCGAATAGGTTGCGCCGTAATCGATGGAAGACCATTGATAGGTTTCGACAACCGGATAATCCGAAATAATATAAACCTTTTTGGCCCCCGAAAACAATTTGCTTCCTTGCGGATAATGTTTCAATTCGATGTTCTGGTTCGCGCTTTTCATGACGACAATATTGTCGGGCCTATCCGGAAAAGAAATAGATATCCCGCCTTGCCGCGCGGTCTTCCCGACATTTGTACAGACCACCTTTACAAAAAGCGGTTGGCCGACCTTTCCAACCGGCGGATAATAGACTTTCTCGATCTTAGGAATCGGAACAGAATAATCCCTCGTATCGGGGTGCGGCAAATCGGCGTCCGGCCGCATTCCGGCCGATCTCATGAAATCTTCCGTGACTTCAATCAACTTTTTTTCTTCTGCTGTGGTCAGGGAAAATCCCATTTGGACTGCTGTTTTAACGGTACGGCCTTGATTGAGGTCGGGTTTTTGGATTGCGGCCAGTCTCGCCGGTTGTGCGCCGGCGGAATTCGATATTTTTTCATTCAATTCCTTGACTTTGTTCTTGGATAGGGTATAATATTTTGATTGAGGATAACGTTGTGCCAATAATTCATACGCGGCTCTGGCCGTCTCGTGAAGACCTTTGTTTTCATATTCGCGGGCTTTCTGATAAATGATTTCATAATCTTGAGCCCTGCCGAGAGAAACGACCGATAATAAAGCAAGGGAACAAAGGATGATGTTTATTTTCATGGCGATCTCCCGATGCATCAACCTGATTGATTTTGATCCCTGATATATTCTTGTATCTTCCCCGAGGTCTCAACGATCGTTTCGGGATCCGCATCGCCCTGGCTGATTTCTTCGATGGATGCCATCAATTCCAGGGTTTCCACCGTATCCTCAACATCCGCTCCGGTAGCCTGCGCCAGCTTTTCCGCACACGTCATGGGTTCGCCCCTCTCATTGGGAATGACCCGCAGACTCGTAAAAATGTATTTCTTGTCCGGATAAATCAGACAATAGGTGATCACTTTTGCAGGATCCTCTTCAATATCGGTTCCTTTCAAGAATGGAGCATTTTGATGAATCCATTCTTGGGATGCTTTCTGGAGGGTGGTGCTGCCGTTCCGGGTTTGAATGGGGACCACGGATAAAATTTTCAGCGACGAATAGACGATTTCATCCTGATTCTGGTACATTTCAATGACATTTCCCACCGTCTCGATCGCCATTTTTTGGTTTTTTTCATCAGACGCATATTCAACAATCCTGGGCAAATATTTGTTTTGAATTTCCTCGCCGACCGCGACCGAGAATTGCATATAAGCTTCCTGCATCCGTTCTCCGATTCTGGTGCCGTAGGTTTCGTACACCTTTTGTACGGCACCACCAACCCGGGGGCCCCATTGCTCATACGCCGCTTTGATCTGGGTCCCGACAACCGGACCGTACCGCTGGTATCCTCTTAATAAATCATCGCCGATTGCGACGCCATAACGGTCATAGGCTTGTTTGATGGAGGTCCCCACCTGAGGACCCCATTTGCTGTACGCTTCAACGATTTTTTCACGGGAAGAAGAGGACAGGCTCTGCATATTCTGCCATAACCGGTCTCCTGCGGGTTGTCCGTACTTTCGATAATACTCTGCAAGCCGGGTGCCTGCCGTCTCTCCCCATTGCTGATACGCCCTCGAGCATTTCTCAACAACAACCGGCGCACATTGTTCATAGACATTCTGCATCTCTTGAGCCGCCCGCGGCGAATAGGTGTTCCAGGCCCGCGTCACCTGCTCGGCCGCTGTCCGCTTCAGGGCGCTGGCTTTGTGACGGCCGTCGTTTTCCCAATATTGTTTTGCCTGTTGCATGCCCCGGTTGGTGACCTCATTGGCCACTTCACGATACTGGCTAGAACGCCTTTCAAATTCGTTTCTGATCTGAGGGGCGGTATTGCGCTGGAAGTCTTCATAGGCCCTTCTCGAACTTTCCTGAAGATTCCGGGAAGCCGACTGAAAGGATTGACGTGTTTTGTTCATAATGTTGGACCAGTTGTCCTGAGAGAAGCCTTCTCCGGCTAAGGCATATATCAAAATCACGGCAATTAACAACCTAGACGGAGACAATTGTTTCATGTTGCAGTTCATCCGAACCTCCCATGACTGATTGAACAGCTCCATTTTTTATTCATAAATTTGCAGGAGTTTTATGCCGACAATACTTTTTGAACCGCTTAAATATTCCCTCAAATCCTGATCGACGACCCGCATTCTCAGGGAACTTGCATGCCTGATCATGATTTCCCCGCTTTTAGGATCTTTGAACAGTATCCCCGTATGGCGGGCGAACAGCCAATCCTGATTCCCGATAAAAACGACGATCAGCGGTTTTTGGATGCGAGAAAGAATTTTGTCGGCGTCTTTGAAGGGGATGAAATAGGTTTCATAATTCGGGATATCGGCAATTTGAGGAATCGTCATGCCTTTTGAGGCAAAAAATTTGGTTCGGCCGATTGTCCGGCTGCATCTTTCCGAATAGCTTCCGCCTATGACGGTGGTGACATCTTCAACGATCCACGAGTTGTGCGGAATCCAATCCGCGACAAAAAAATGGTTTCGATTAAAGAAAGAAACCGCTCCTCCGCGGTAGCGGATGCGGTCCAAAATTCCCAAAAAATCTTCCTTCCCGCCGGAAAGCGCAAGGGCAAGACTTTGCTCGATAAGAGTGACGCAATCGGCGCATTCAAGATTGAAACGGGGATCGTCATCCACGCCGTCCTGAAAGGCTTCCCCCAACGGATCGTTCACATAGGGCTTCCCCATAAAATAGGTCTCGGACGCCTTTAAAAAGGCGTCGGAAATCGAGTTGCCCTTTGCGCCCTTCGAAACATCCAGGACGACGATGGAGGAGCGGTTCCCTTGTCCCTTCCCCTTTGCACGGGTGACGTTGAACTGGACGATCGTTCCTTTGCTGCCGGCTGCAAAAAATCCGGAGTCATGATCCTTCGACAAACCATATAATGTGATATCAGGAGCAACGGAAAGCGTGTCCCAGTTTTCACCGAAATCCGCGGTGGTGATGATCATTCCGGAATCCCCTACAGCGATGATCTGATCCCCGGCAGAACACATCTTACGGATTTGGCGCAAGGGAACATTTTGTTTCCTAAACCACGATTCCCCTGCATCGTTTGACCACAACCATGTTGCATTAGACCCGTAAATGATGCATGCCTGTCCGGAGCGGCCTATCCCATACAGGTTATTTAAACCTGTCAGGCTGTCCAACTTGACTTCCCGCCATTGCCTTCCATCGTTGTGCGATGCGACCACATATCCGGACTCGCCGACGGCATAGATCGTGGTGTCATTCAAATATTGGATAGCGAATATCGTCAATCCTCTTTTTTTATGGCAAAACTCCCAATGAACACCGCCATCCCTCGTCGTCAGAATGATCCCGTCCGATCCCGCCACAAAACCCTGCTTTTTGTTTTTAAAGGCGCAGGCATGCAGATTGAACGGGGGGATGTTCGGCATTATTTTCCAGGATTTTGACCCATCGGATGTATGCAGTACAAGCCCGCCGGCCCCGACAACCCAACCATTGAGAGAATCAACGAAACATATTCCATTTAATCCGTGCGCATTCAGCCGTTTCGGATAAATGTCGAAAATCCTGTCTTGCGAAAGTATTCCCAGGCAAGCCCGGTCTCCCGCAATTAAAATTTTGTTTTTATCAAAAGGAAGGACATCCCTGATGGTTGAACTGGGACGGTTGATATCCCGAGAAAAAGAGGTGATCTCAACAGAGAGTACCAATAAGAAAGAAAATCGGAAAATGCCGTCAATCCATTTTTTTTGCATGATTCGCCCCTTCAACAATAGATAGGAACATTGATCCGTCATTTCGGAATATTTCCCCGAATGGAGTCTGCCAGCGGGCGCTTATCCCGCCGCAGGCGGCGGAGGACTTCAATCATTCATATCCAAAAGCCTGGGTAACTCGAAAAAGACATTTATCGGAATAATAATATATTTTTATATGAATCTCAAGCTCTAAAAACCTCAATGGATTTCAGTGTTTGATGAGGCCGGGAAGATGCCCTGGCGGTTCGTCGATTCCATCCCGTAAAGAAACTTCAGGGATTCCAGCCCCTGGATGTGCTCGATATGGACCTTGAAATAAAGATCAAACATCTTCCTGATTTCAGCCTTTTCCCCGTCCGTCGGTTCCAGTTTGGCCGCCTCGAACACAGGCGCCCCCTGCAGCCAGTACAGGATATCCAGGGTCCCGCCCGCCACTACCAGGCCTCCCCTTGAAACGCCGCAGGAGGCGCAGAGCAGTCCCCCGCTGGACGCCTGGAAAAAACCGCCCTCTTTGCCGAGTGAAGATCCGCATGACAGGCAATTGTCCCACGTCGGCTGGTATCCCATCAGGCTGATGAAACGGGTTTCAAAACGCCAGAAAATTCCCTCGGCAAAACCGCCGCCTGCCCCGTTCAGGGCGGACAGGGTCTCTGAGAGCAGGTCGTAGATTTCAACGGACCTTTCCTCGCCCGCCACAGCGCGATAAATGAGTTCCAGTGCCGCGAGCCCGAGAACGGTCCCGCGCATGTCGCCGATGAGCTTCATGTGGGGATCGAGCAGGTCCGACCGGCCGAGGAGCTGCAGATCCCTCGTCCTTTTGTCGTAATACTCGATGGTAATACGCGAAAGCGGCTCCAGGCATCCCCTGAATTTGCTTTTCAGCGTCCTGCCGCCTTTGGCCACCAGCTTGACTTTCCCGTGATCACGCGAATACACGGAAAGAATCCTGGATGTCTCGCCGAGATTCCATGCCTTCAGAACAACGGCTTCTGTTTTCAGAATGACCATGTGGAATCCCCCGGCTCCTCAGGGATGTTCGCATCCCGGTTCAGGGCATGCAGAAAGTTGGCGAGAAGAACCAGGTCCGACACGCTGCAGGCTTCGGGCCTGGCGGAAAGGTCCACGGGCGGCGATGAGGCAGAGTCCGGACCGGGGAGGAAAGGCTTGATGGTGTTCCTGAGCATTTTCCTGCGCTGATTGAATACGGTCCGTACAAAACGGACGAAGAATTCCCAATCGTTCACCCTAAACCTTGGATTTTCCAGAAAAACCGCCTGCACAACGGCCGAATCCACCTTTGGGACAGGTGAAAAGGATTTCTTCGAAACCGGGAACAGAAGCCTCACATCAGAAACCAATTGAAAAATCACGGATGGAATGCCGTATTCCTTCGAACCCGGAGGTGCAGCCAGGCGCCTGCCCACTTCGCGCTGGACCATCACGGTCATGTCCTTTACAAAACTTCTCTGCTCGAGCACATGAAACAGGATGGGCGAAGTGAGATGGTACGGGAGATTCCCGATGACCCGTATCTTCCGCTCCCGCACGGGAAGGTCATCAAAACGAACCGTCAAGATATCCGACCGCAGGACGGTCAGGCGTCCATCTTCGCCGAACCGTTCATTCAGCCAGCGGATGCAACGTTCATCCACTTCCACCGCGAATACCGCTGCAGCAGGAGAGCCCAGCAGCCATCCGGTCAGAACGCCTTCGCCCGGGCCGATTTCCAGCACGACATCGCCTTCCTCAACATGCAGGCTCTCGGCCATGAGCTTCGCGACATTCCGGTTTCTGAGGAAATTCTGGCTGAGCCGCTTCCGGGGCCGAATGCCCGAACGGCCGGGATTGAAGCTCCCGGCCGCCTGCGGCCGGGGATCTCCGGTCTGTAAGGAAGAATCCATTTGGTTTCACCCGCTTCCCCCGGGATAAAGCCCGGGGCAGGCCCCGCGGAAAGCTGCGGGGGACACGCCTTCATTCAGATTGAAGCTCCCCGGCGGTGAGCTGCCGGGGTATCTTCGATCTGTAAAGAAAAAGACATTTGTATCCGCTCGCAATCCCCGGGGCAAGCCTAAGGGGAATGCGCTCGCTGTCAGATTCATGGGTCCAGACCGAACAGCCGGACTGCGTTTTCAGTGGTCAAACGGGCCAGTTCGGCGGGGGATACTTCAATGATCCCCGCCAGTCTTTCAACGATATGCGGCAAAAAGGCGGGTTCGTTCCGTTTCCCCCTCAGGGGGACGGGAGTCATATAGGGACAGTCTGTTTCCAGAAGCATGCAGTTCAGGGGCACGGAGCGCACCGCGTCGAATGCCCGGAAATTCCTGAATGTGACGACGCCCGTGAAGGAAATGTGAAATCCGCGGCTCAGAACCATGCCGGCCTGCTCTGCCGTGCCGCCGTAGCAGTGAAAGACACCCTGCCACAGATCCCCGGAGACTGCATCGATGAGCTTCAGCGCATCGTCCATCGCCTCGCGCACATGCACAATGACCGGCACCTTCAATTCCCTGGCCAGTTTCAATTGAAGGGTGAACCAGCGTTTCTGCACGTCAGGGGGGGAAAAATCGTAATGATAATCCAGGCCGATTTCTCCGAGCGCTACCGTACGCGGGCGGCCGAGCAGGTCCCTCAGTTCTTCAAGATCGGATGGAGCGGCCTTTGAAGTCTCGTGCGGATGAATGCCGCAAGCCGCATAGACGCGCGGATCCGAAGCATTGGCGGCAGCCTTACGGCTCGTGGGGATGTCCGTCCCGACGTCAATGACCGCGGAAACGCCGTTCTCTTCCGCGCGCGTGAGAACTTCCGCCAGGTCCGGATCGAACATGGCCATATTGAGATGCGAATGCGTATCGATGATCATCAGCTGATGCGGCGGCCCGGCTCGACGTCTCCGTCCGTGATGAGCAGCCTGTGTCCGGCCCCGGTCTGCACGGCCAGGAGCATACCGTCTGACGTCACCCCGCGGATCTGGGCCGTCTTCAGATTGGCCACCACGATGATGGTTTTCCCCACTAGGGATTCCGGGGTGTAGGATTGGGCCACGCCTGCCACGATCTGGCGCTTTTCCGATCCCAGGTCGATTTGAAGTTTGAGCAGGCGGTCGGAACCCGGGACAGACTGGGCCTCCAGGACCCTGGCGGTTTTCATCTCCACTTTTTGAAAGAATGCGATGTCGATGCGGCCTGCCCCGGCTTCCGGACCCTGAACCGCATTCCCGGAATCCAGGGCCTGTAATTTCCGGATTTCCTGCTCGATCACGTCGTCCTCGATCTTGGTAAAAAGGATGTCGGGTTTGCCGAGCGCATGCCCCTCAGCCAGATCCGGCTTCCCGGCGCTGTCCCAATCCGCATGTTCCCCGAGGTTGAGCATGGCCCTGAGTTTTTCGCTGCTGGCCGGAAGAATCGGAGACATGATGACGGACACGGTTTTGGCCACCTGCAGGCAGACGTTCAGGGTTGTGCCGCAGGCCTCAGGATCCGACTTGCGCTTTTCCCACGGGGCGGAATCGTTAAAATACTTGTTGGCCGCCCGGCACAGGTCCATGAAGACCTTGGTCGCCTGCCGGAATTCGAATTTTTCCAGGAGAGAACCCATGTTTTCCGGCGCATCGGCCGCTGCCCGGAGTATGTTCTTGTCCAGGACGGAAAGCCTGCCTCTCGCTGGCACTTTTCCCCCCGAGTACCGTTCGACGAAGGTCAAGGTCCGGTGTATGAAATTGCCCAGAATGTCCGCGAGTTCGTCGTTGTTCCGGTTCTGGAACTGCTTCCAGGAGAAGTCCGTATCCTTGTTTTCCGGGGCATTGGCGGCCAGGGTGTATCGCAGCGGATCAGGCGGAAAGACTTCCAGATAATCCTTGACCCAGACGGCGTAATTCAGGCTTGTGCTGATCTTCCTTCCTTCGATCGTCAAATATTCATGCGCCGGTATGGCGGAGGGGAGCACGTATCCGCCCATGCGCTGCAGCATCATGGGAAACAGGATCGCGTGAAAAACGATGTTGTCCTTGCCGATGAAATGGATGAGGCGGGTATCCGGATCGCACCAGTAATCCTTCCATTTTTCCGGCTTCCCCTCCTTCTCCGCCCATTCCTTCGTGGAGGAGATATATCCGATCGGCGCGTCGAACCAGACGTACAGCACCTTCCCTTGCGCATCCGGGAGCGGCACCGGAACGCCCCAGGCAAGGTCCCGGGTGATCGGCCTGTCTCCGAGGCCCTCGTTGTACCAGCCCAGGCTGTAATTGCGCACATTCTCTTTCCAGTTCCCGGAATCGAACCAGTTTTTCCATGTGTCCGCAAACCGTCCCATGGGGAAGTACCAATGCCGGGTATCCTTCAGCACGGGCCTGGAACCGTCGACCTTGGAGACCGGATGGATCAGCTCACGGGGCTCCATCCATTTGCCGCATTTGTCGCATTGGTCGCCGCGCGCCTTCTCGTACCTGCACACGGGACAAACGCCCTCGACATACCGGTCCGGCAGGAAACGTTTCGACTTCTCGCTGTAGAACTGCTTCTCCGTCTTGATGACAAGATCGTTCTGCCCGTGCAGCTTGCTGAAGAATTCCTGGGCCGTCTGATGATGCACCGGCAGGGATGTCCTCGAATAATTGTCGAAGCGGATCCCCAGATCCTCGAAACTCTTTTTATTCAGGACATGGTAGCGGTCCACCACGTCCTGAGGCGTGATCCCTTCCCTGTCCGCAGTAACGGTGATGGGCACGCCGTGCTCGTCCGAGCCGCAGATGAAAAGCACGTCCCGGCCTTTCAGCCGCTGGTACCGGACGTAAACATCCGCCGGTAAATAGGCCCCTGCGATGTGCCCCAGATGAAGCGGGCCGTTCGCATAGGGCAGGGCGCTAGTGACGAGGATTTTTGGAGGGGGATTTTTTCTCAAACCGTTTGACCTCTTTGGGCTTCTTCCTTTTCGGCCGGGATGTCCGGGACGGGCGGGAGGGACGGGAGAGTTCGCCGCCTTCCTTCAGGGGGACTTCATTCAGGTACTGCTTCAGGATTTCAAGGGCGATTTTCTCTTCGTCGTTTTCCGCAAACTGCAGCGTGGCCGATTCCTCGAACACGTCGATCTTCGTAAGCACGGCAGGACCCCGCGGCGTCTGAATGCGGGTGCCGATATCCGGGAATTTCTTCAGGGTCTCCGAATAAAGCTCCCGCTCGTAGAGCAGGCAGCACATGAGCCTTCCGCAGGCGCCGGATAACTTTGTGGGATTCATGGCCAGGTTCTGCTCTTTGGCGAACTGCGTCACGACCGGCTCGAACTCCCGCAGGAATGTCGTGCAGCAGAGCTTGCGGCCGCAGATGCTCACGCCGCCGATGCGCTTGGCTTCGTCCCGCACGCCGATCTGCCGCAGCTCGATGCGGGTCCGGTAGCGGGCAGCCAGGTCCCGCACCAGAGCCCGGAAGTCCACGCGCTTCTCGGACGTAAAATAGAAAGTGATCTTGTTCCGGTCGAACTGATATTCCACACCCACGAGTTTCATGGACAGGCCGTGCTCGTCAATGCGCTTGCGGCAGTCCTGGAAGGCCTCCGCTTCCAGCCGCGCATTTTCCTGGAGAGTCTGAAGATCCCTGGCTCCCGGCCTTCTCAGGATCGACGAGTGCTTGCCCTCGCCGGCCCGCTGGTCCACCAGATATCCCATGTTGACGACCAGACCCAGGTCCTCCCCCTTCTCCGCCTGCACGACCACGTGGTCTCCGATGACAAAGGGGAATTCCTGGGGATTGCTGTAAAAACCCCTGCGGCCACCCTTGAATTCAACTTCCAATATTTTAGCCATGATGGATTCTTTCCGCTGTTTCGCTCCTGCAACGCATCAAAGCGCTTCCCAATTCATGCATAATTATATTAAGGTAAACATTTTTACCGATCAAATCAATAGCCTGTTCCGTATGGCGGAGCGCCGATTCCAGCCCGCGGCCGGACCAATGGCCGCTGAGCCCGCGCAGCCGGGAGCCCATGTCCGCGTGGATCAGCCGCTGATCCGCAGCCGCATCCAGGTGCATCAGGTCCCGGAGCAGGCCCTGCAGGATGACCAGCCAGGTTAAAAAACCGTTCTTATCCCAACGGTTCAGCAGATGGTCTGTTTCGGTGAACACCTGCAGGCGTCTGCCCCTGCAGCAGGCCTCCAGAAAACGGAAAGCCGCCTCCCTCCGGTCCTCGAATTCGGAATCCAGAAAATCCAAAGCCTTTTGAATGCTGCCGCCGGAAAGACGGGACAGGAGCTTTGCTTTTTGTGTTTCCATGCCCCAGCGGGTTTCAAGCGCCCGGCAAACCGTCTCCTCATCCAGCGGAGGGAACCGGAGCATCTGGCATCTGGACAGAATCGTCGGCAGGATCCGGGATGGATTTTCGGTGGTCAGCACCAGATAGGTCCCGAACGGGGGTTCTTCCAGCAGTTTGAGCAGGCTGTTTGCGGCGGAAACGGTCATTTCTTCGGCATGGGAAAGGACGATGACCCGCGCCCCTTTTGCGATCCTGAGGCGCGTCTCCTGTTTGAGCTGGCGAATCTGGTCAATCCCGATGACGGGGAGTGTCGAGATTTCCGGGCTGAACGACACCGGAAGATAAGGATTGTCCACGCGCGCCAGATACCGCTCGCGGATGATTTCCTGATAACGCTCGATTTTCATGGCTTTCGGCCTGGCCGGAACGGGCAGCATGAAACGGAATGCCGGATGTTCAAGCCGTAATATGCGCCTGCACGCCGGGCATCCGCCGCAACCCTCCTTCTCCGCGTCTTCGCAGTTCAGCGCGAGGCCGAGTCCGACTGCCATGGCGTCCTTGCCGACGCCCGCCTGCCCGAAAAACAGGTAGGCATGCGCCAGACGCTCCTGCCGGATGGCTGAAAGAAAAAAGGCCTTCATTTTATCCTGGCCGAACACCTGTTCGAATGCCATACCCTTCACCTCGCCAGCCAGGTTGCCGGATTCTGATGATTGGACTCCTTCCACACCTGAAAATGGAGCACGGGGCCGTACAGGCTCTGCGCATCCCCCAGCACACCGAGCACCTCGCCGCTTGCCAGCTGATCGCCCGAATTCACGTTGACCTGATCGAGATGCCCATATACCGTAAAGTACCCGCTCCCGTGATCAACCAGCACCAGATTGCCCATGCCCCGCATCCAGTACACCGAAAGAATCTGGCCTGCCGAAACACAGCGGACAGGCGCCTTTTCTTCAGCCTGGATGTCGATGCCCAGATTTTCCATGACCGTGTTCAGTTCAGGATTCTTGTAAAGGCCGTAATTCGAAACAATGCGCCCCCTCACCGGCCAGGCCAGACGGCCGCGCTGGGTTTCAAAGGGCGCGGTTTCGTACCGGATCTCCGCCCTTTTCCTCTCCTGTACAGCCTGGACGATCCTGCTCTGTATTTCACTTTCCGCCAGCTTCTTGAGCCGCAGCTTCTCCCGTTCCGTCTCGATGTTCCTGCGTATGCCTGCGATCAGGGCCTCATGCGATTTCTTCCTGCTTTCCAGCACCTGGGATTGCTGCAGGTTCTCCTGCATCAAGGCCGTGTTGGCCCGCTTCTCCCTCTCCAGCGCCGCACGCCGTTCCTGTATCTCCGATTCCGCCTTCATGAGTTTCCGGATGTTCCGGTCGTCGTTCTTCAAGATCAGCTTCTGGTACTTCATCCAGACCAGCGCCTGGTTGAAATCGGACAAGTGGATGAGGACTTCCCAGTCCGCCACGCGCCCCCTTTTGTACATGGCCACCATGCGCCGGGCCACCGCCTTCTGAAGCCTTTCGCGCCTGGCGATGCTCTGATCCAGAAGCGTCTGCGTCCTTCTGATTTCCGCGTTGTTGATCCGGATGTTGTCCTCCAATTTCCCGATCAGCGCCTTGATCAATCCCATTTCCCTTTCCAGATCCTCGAGCTTCTCAACCGCCGATCTTTCCCGCTTTTCCCCTTCCCGCAGAGAGATTTCCAGTTCCCGGATTTGTTTGCGCACCGCCTCCAATTCGGATTTCTCGGTCTGCGCAATCGACAGCGCCGCAACAATCACCAGAAACAGGATATAGAACCGGGCTTTCATCGGCAGGCGCAATGAATCCTTTCCTTTTTCAACCGGTCGTCTGTTTTATTCGAAGCCATCCCCGTCGCAGTGAAAGGCGTTCCTCAGGCGCCGGTACAACACGGCTGCCAGAATGAATTTGATGCATTCTCCGGGCAGGAACACCACAAACCCGGTCCACAACACCTGGGTGAAGGAGACCGGTCTTCCGGAGATCCAGTTCAGGTTGGCGTACAGGCCGAGCATCCCTGTTCCGAGTATGATGAGGACAGAACCCGCCCCGGCCCACAGGAGCATTCTGCGCGAGCCGGGCCGGGCCGCTTTTTCGAACAGGGCGCCAAGCACCCAGGCTGCGCATGGGAATCCGACCAGGTACCCGAATGTGGGATGAAGCACATAGGCCGGCCCGCCTCCCGCAGAAAAAACCGGAAGCCCCGCAAGGCCTGCCGCAAGATAGACAACCTGGCTGGCGAATCCGGCAGTCTTTCCGAGCCACATTCCGGAGAGATAGACGAACAACGTCTGCATCGTCAACGGGACGGGCACGAACGGAATCCTGATCCAGCCTCCCAGAGCCGTCAATGCGGCGAACAGGGAGATGAGCAGAATGCGCCGGATTCCGCTGAGACTCATTGCCGCGGCCGGCGCCGATGCCCGGGCCCTGTCCGGCCGGGAACCTTTATTGGAGAGGGAGGTAAACATTGCCTTTTTATCCGCTCCCGGTGACTCTTTCGTTATCGTGATCACGGATGCCTACAGCCGGCTTTTCATCCTTCCAATCATGCATTGAAGCCCGTCCGCCGGCGAGCTGCCGGGGAAACTCCGGTACGCAGGGGAAAAGCCGTCTGGATTCTCCCGCTTGCCCGGCTGCCGGTTGTGGAGAATGCGCTCGCTGTCAGATTCACAGGCATATTCTGCACACACGAATGAATGGTCCTCCGGACGGCTGACCCTGCAAAAGTTTACGCAATTGCCTGGAAAAAATCAATTTGATTTTCCAAAAACAGGGCCTATTGCATTTTGACGCGGATTCTCGTATCTTTTTGACTATGAAACGGTTATCCGTTCTGACAGTCATCCTCCTCCTGGCCGGTGCCCTGTACGGATCAACGGATCCGGGATGCATCGGGATCGATTTGGGCATCGAGGACAATCCTTCGGTCAAGGATGCCTTGCTCCCGTTCCGCCAGATCAACCGCCCCCGCATTGCGCTTGCCCTGGGAGGAGGCGGTTCCAGGGGGCTTGCCCAGATCGGCGTGCTCAAGGTCATGGAACGTTATGCCCTTCCGGTCGATGCTGTGGCTGGAACCAGCATGGGAGCAGTCATCGGAGGCCTTTTATCCGTGGGATACACCGCGGCTGAACTGGAAAGTCTGGCCTGCTCGGTTGATTGGGACAATATCATACACGACATGCCTGCGCGGAAGCAGCTTTTCCTGGGCCAGAAGGAGCAAAAGGAGCGTTTCCTGCTTCAGGTCCGTTTCAGGGGCCTTTCCCCGGACCTGCCGGGCGCTTATACAAGCGGGCAGCGGATGACGGACCTGCTCAACGAGCTGTTGCTCAAGGCGCCGCTGACCGCGATTTCGGATTTCGAATTGCTTCCCATCCCCTATGCGGCCGTGGCGACGGACCTGCTCACAGGCCGGAAAGTTGTGCTGAAGTCCGGATCCATGGTGGAGGCCATGCGCAGCAGCATGGCCATCCCCTTGCTTTTCACCCCCGTTTCCATGGATACCTTGCTCCTCGCGGACGGCGGCCTGGTTCAAAACCTGCCTGTGACGGAAGCGCGATCCTTCGGAGCGGATCTTGTCCTGGCGATCAACACATCCTCGAAGCTCAGGTCCGCAAAGTCCCTGAATGCTCCCTGGGAAATGGCGGACCAGGTCACCACCATCATGCATCAGGAAAAAATCAAAGCGCAGATGGACTCCGCGGATGTGGTCATAGAGCCGGATTTGCGCGGCATTTTCAATACCGATTTCGGAGATGTCCAGGGGCTCATCCGGGCCGGTGAAATGGCCGCGGAATCCGCCATGCCGGATCTCCTCCGCCTGCTGGATTCACTGGGATCCGGCGATGAATCCGTCAATGAGCTCCTCCCCGGCGGCCTGCCAAGGGGCAGGCGGGCGGATGCAAACGGCATTTCGCCTGCAAACAGAGGATCCCCCGCAGCAAGCGGCGAACGGCCTCCATTCAAACGGTTTGAGGTGCGGGACATCAGACTCGCCGGAATCCGTCGTCTGGATCCGGTCGTCATTCGTGAAAAAATAGGGATCGACACCCTGAATCCGGTCTCCATCCCGGAAATACGATGGGCGGGGCGTTCTGTCTTCCAGACGGGATATTTCGAAACAGTCTCCGCGATTCTGGATACGGTCCGGGACATGCTCGTTTTCGAGGTGGCGGAAAATCCATGGATCGAGGGAGTGTCTTTCCGCGGCAATACGGTCTTTCCGGATTCCGTGCTGCAGGGCTGCATTCGGATCCGTCCCGGCGTGCTCAACCATCAGGAATCCAGGTCGGCTTACCGCCGTTTGCTGCAGAAATACCATGACGCGGGATTCTCGCTCGCTTCCGTCAGGAGGACGGAAATCAGGGACAACCGCCTGTTTGTCGAAATCGATGAAGGACGGATATCAGGCGTACGCCTTTACGGTAATCACAGAACGCGGGAGTTCGTCATCAACAGGGAATTCCCGGTGAAATCCGGCGATCTTTTCAACCTGTCGGCCGTCCAGCAGGGGATCGCCTCCGTTTACAGCACGGGATATTTTGAAACAGTCCGTTTTGATGTTAAAAGCCGAACCCATTCGCATGAAGTGCTGCTGCACATGACGGAGCACCCCTACACGCTGGCGCGAATCGGATTCCGTTATGACCTGGACCGGCAGAACAAGGGAATCGTGGAGCTCATGGAGGAAAACCTGATGGGGCTGGGCATGGAGGCATCCCTGTCCGGTGTTGCCGGAACATGGGACCGGGCCGTTGAAGCAGCCGTCCGGGCCGACAGGCTTTTCTACTCCTATTTCACCGGAAGGCTGGAGGCGGGTGCCCGGGAGCAACGGTTCCGGCTCGTGGAGGACGCACAGGACCGCGGCGAATACGTTATTTCGCAGGGCGGTGTCTGCCTGTCCGCAGGCCAGCAGATGAAGCGTCTGGGTACCCTTTCCGCCCGGTTCTGCTTCGAGGAGGTCCATGTCAGACCTCTTTCCGGCCTGTCCCTCCCCTCGGAAAAATTGACGCTGTCCTGTCTGACCGTCCGGTCCGTCGTGGATTCGAGGGACAGGCTACCCTTTCCGACAGGCGGCGAATACCATGTCCTCGAATGGGAAACCGGCCTCTCCTTCCTGGGAAGCGACAGACCCTATTTCAAGCTCTATTCCCAGATGGAATCCCACTTCAGCCTTCTCCCCAGGGTGGTGTTCCAATCCCAGGTCCGGTGGGGCACGGCGGATCTGACCACGCCGTTCTCAAAACAATTCCGTGTGGGAGGCCTCTTTTCCTATATGGGCCTTTCCGAGTCGAGCTGGACCGGCAGGCGGTTCTTCATCCTCTCAGGCCAGGTCCGGTACAGAATCCCCTGGTTCCGCCGGCTGGAAGGCTGGGCCGTCATCCGTTATGATTTGGGTGCCATGTGGGGACGGTACTCCAGGATCGTGTGGGAGGATTTCAAACAGGGGCTCGGCGCATACATCGCCTGGGACACGCCGATCGGCCCGTTCTATGCCGGTTACGGATACATGACGGACGGCATGGGACGCCTGTATTTTTCCGTGGGGCATCCGTTTTAATGACTGCGGCGCTCCGGCTTGGCTTGGGGGGCGCGGCATGTCGGGGCCCCTTCGTCCGCCTTAAAAAAAATGATTCGCCTGAATATTCCCCTTGACCGGGATAAAGAATCCATTTATATTAGCTCCGGCAATAATACCGGCCGCGAAAAAATCCGGTTTACCGGAAATCCGCCGTTCTGACGCCGAAAACACATGATTCATGGAAAGGAAATCCTCCGGGACATGAAAGCCATCCTACTGGATAAAAACGAAAACAAGTACGGACCTTCTCCGAAATGCCGCAACATGGCCAGAAGGCTGGGAAGGGGATATTTCACGGATTATACGCGGGACGACAACCAGGATCTGTACAACCGCCTCTCCAAACGCTACAATGTCCCGCCGGACCAGATCCTTCTCGGATACGGAGCCGAAGACATCCTGAAACAGATTTTTGAAATAACGCTCAAACCGCGGGACCGGGTTCTTTTGCCGAGCCACACCTGGTACTACTACAGCCAGCTCTGCCGCGCCAAGGGCCTGATCGAGATGAACTACCCGCTCATTCGCAGCAGCCATGAGTTTCAATACGATTACGATGCCCTGAAGCAGCAATTCGAGGCGCATCGCCCGAAACTGACCCTGATCTGTTCTCCGAACAATCCGACCGGCGCCGGTTTCGACAACCGCCGGCTTGAGGAGCTCCTGCGGCTGGCATCCGGAGATCAGATCATCCTTCTGGACCAGGCCTATGCCGGATTTTCCGAAAGCGTCCAGCCTCCGGTGGACCGCTGGGTGCTGGAATACGACCGCCTGGTCGTGCTCGGCACATTCTCGAAATATTATGCACTCGCAGGCGCGCGCATCGGTTATTCTTTCATCAGCAGGAATCTGATCCAGAGTCTTGGGCTGACGAGGCGATGGCTCGGATTCAGCCGGCCGCTTGAAAAATGGGCCATCGCTTCTCTGGATTCGGAAAAATATTACTTGAGTTGCGCCAGAAAAATCCGGCAGGACCGCGATAAAATCATCAACCGGCTCAACGGGATCCCCGGTTTCACCGCATTCGTGTCCGAGGCCAATTTCATCCTGGTCGAATATCCTCCGGAAGCGCGGTACCTGTTCGAACGGGAGCTAGGGAAGCGCGGCATACGCATCAAGTTCATCACGGGCGAACCCGCCTTCGTCAACATGGCCCGCATTTCCGTGGGAAAACGCGAGCATACTGTTCTCATGCTCACGGCTCTGGACAGCCTTGCCAAGACGCTGGCCAGGGGGCGGAATCTCTCCGCATTGGATAAAGCCGGCCAGGAAGCTTTACGCCTTCCTTTCGACCGCAGCGCGGCCCTTGATCCGAATCTTGCCAGGAGGATGATGAAGGCCATCGTCAATTACAGGCTCGTCCGGACCTCGCGCGACAAGGCAGGGAAAAGCGCCTCGTCCAGATGAAATTCACCCGCCTTTTCCGGAATACCCTGAAACCCATCGAAACGGAAGAGCTGCCCGACCTCTTCCTGTACCGGCCGCTGGCCTTTCTGATGGTGCTGGCCTTACGCCCCCTCCCGGTATCTCCCAATGCCGTCACCTGTACCTCCATGGTCATGGGGATTTGCGCCGGGATACACTTTGCCCGCTGTTCCCCAGTCCTGGGAGGGCTTTTCGCGCTCGCTGCCAATGTGCTGGATTGCGCGGACGGCCAGCTCGCCCGCCTGAAAGGCGTCAGCTCCAAACTCGGAAAAGCCTTAGACGGCCTTGCGGATGTGATCACCAATATTTCCATGCTGGCGGGGACCGCCTGGGGCATGATACGTTCTTCGCATGATCCGGCCTGTACCGTTATCTGGGCCCTGTCCGCATTGATCAGCCTGGGCCTTCATATCCTGCTCTTCGATCACTTCAAAAACGAGTTGATCTTCTATTCCATCCCGTCCTATCCGGACAGGCTGGAATCATTGGCGGATCTGGGAAGGGAACGCCGCGCGCTCGGCAGTACCCTGAAAGAGAGGATCAAAAAGGTCCTTCTCTCCCTGCACCTGGCCTTCTACATCCTGGAACATGGGGTGATCGGCCTGTCGCAGCCGGCCGGATACAAAGGCTATCTGGAATGGTATAAGGGAAAAGGCGGCGCGCCCGATGCAGCAAAAGAATGGATGAAGGCCCATTACAGGCAAGGCAACCGCCGGCTGGTCAGGGCCTGGAGCCTGATCGGACCGACCGCGCATTTCACCGTCTTTGTCGTGGCAGGCCTGACCGGCAGGCCGGACCTGACGTTCCGGTTCATGGTCCTGCCCATGAATATCTGGATGCTGCTCATGATCGCAGCCCAGCGGATGGTTTTGTCGCGTCAATTGAAAAGGGCGTATGCCTGCGGGGATGCTAAAACCGGACAGGCAGCCCGTCGGGTTTCCTGACGAGCAGCCGCGAAAAAAATCTCACAAAAACGAAGGCGCCGAAAGAAGCGGGCAGGTACTGATAGAAAATCCGCCAGAGCAGCACGGTCACTCCCAGCAGATATTTGGGCACCGAGCCGGAGAACAGGATGACGAAAACCGCCTCTCCCAGTCCGGAGGATCCGGGCGTCGGCATAAAGGAGATTAAAAAAAGAAGCAGCGCGCTGAGCGCATACCCCTCGGCAAACCCGATGTCCACGCCGAGCCCCCGCAGGATGACGCCGAGCATGGAAGTCTCGACCAGATACATCCCGCCGGAACAGAATGTCCCCAAAATCAGGTAAACGATTCCTTTCCCAAAATACCCCTGAAGGCTTCTCCGCGCCAAAAGCGCCTGCTTGATCATTTTATTTTTAAATGTTTCCGTGTTCCGGATGATGCGCAGGGCATGAAGCGGCTTGCCGAGCGCGACGAGCACGGAGGGCGCCAGGCGCGGGAAGAGAATGCCGGACAATCCGGCGGCCAGCAGGATTGTAAAAAGAATGCCGGACAGGGTGAAAACGGTTTGAAGCGCGGGGATGCCTGTGATCCGGTCTCCATAGAACAGCAGGGACAGAACCGCACCCCCGATGACGAAAAATGCCATGGTGACGAGCTTAGTGATGACGACCGAGGTCCCCTTTCCGACCCGCACGCCGTTCCGGTTCAACGCATAGATCAGGGTCGGATGCCCTCCGACGCTGAACGGCGTCACCAGGTTCATGAATATGCTCATGGCGGACAGGCGGATGGAAACCCAAAGCGGGATGAGGCCCTTGACGCCGCGGACGAGAAAGAAATTGCGAAAGCCGTCCAGCAGGAGATCCGCTGCGCTCAATCCCAGCAGATAAAGCAGAACCACATGCTGGGTCCGCCTCAATGCATCCACTGTGTTCTGATTCACCGTCAGAACGAGGATCACCGTCAGAGCGGCCAGGCTGAGCAGAAAAAAGACCGCAAACCGTTTTGTAAACACAGCCGGTTTCATGGTTCAGGCTGTTCTCCGCCGGACCGGAGATTGACGCTTCCGGCAGAGAGCTGCCGGGGAATCTCCGGTCTGTAAGGGAAAAGGCATTGGGATTCGCTCGCTGACCCCGCCGCAATCGGCGGGGCATGCGCTCGCTTTCAGATTGAAGCCGGTCCGCGCTTTCTGGTAATCCTCCGGCGTGTCGATTTCCATGCACGGCAGGGGTGAGATGTCGAGCCCGAGAAGCGGAAGGCCTTCCTCTATGACGGCCTGAAAGGAGGCTTCGTAGAATTCCGCGGACCCGTTTTGAGTCCGTATCCGGTGTTCCAGCTTTTCGAAAAGAGCCTTGCCGAAGGGGCCTGCGAATTTTTCGATCCCGATGGATTCCCCTGTCGCATGACCCAACGGGATATCCTTGCCGATTCTGAGGACATTCCCCTTTTCGTCCAGACGGACCTTCATATCCTCTTCGGACCATCCCCCGGCCGTGCGCACGGCCAGAACGTCTTCGGAGTGCAATCCGATCAGGAGCGGAATAATGCGCCTGTCGAAGAGGATGTCCGCATCGAGCAGAAGGAACGGGCCCTGCACCGCGCGGCCCGCCATCCAGAGCGAATGGCTGTTATTGGTGCTGGAGAAACGGTCATTGTGAATCCATGTTACGGCCAGACCGGGATGACGGGATGAAACGTGTTTGCGGATCTGATCCGCTTCAAATCCCGTAACCATAACGATCTCTTTCAGACCGGCCCATTTCAGGTTTTTCAGGGTGAAATCCAGTATGGTTTGATCCCCGTCGAGAGGCAGAAGGCATTTCGGCATGGATTCGGTCAGCGGCCTGAGGCGTGTGGCCCCGCCCGCTGCGAGCAGAACAACCTGCATGGATTCATCCCAGGCTGGTAAAGGTTTGAAAAGGTACAAAATCTTTGTGAGGATTGCAATTGAAGAATCTCTGCCTCGGGCCGGCGGTTTGCCTCATAAAAAAAAGGCAACCATGGCATTTTTATAGCATGGTCGTTGCGTCATAATGAATGCAACCAAAAAAAAAGGGAGCCTTCATTATGAGCAGCGATTGAAGCTCCCCGCCTCAAACGGCGGGGAATCTTCGATCAGTAGGGAAAATTTTGTTTGTATTCGCTCAATTACCCCGCGGCAAACCGCGGGGAATGCGCCTGCTGCCGGATGTTCTTCGTCCGGCTGACGGGGGATCTCAATCCCCCCCAAAAACAGAGGCCAGCGAACGGGGGCCTTCGAGCCGTCCCTTCCTGAAGAAAAGCCTGCCCGCCCGGTCCGCCTCCATGGACCATTTGATCAATCCGATCCTGCCCCCGGCAATTTCCAAACCCGTGACGCAGCGCGGATGCACGCAGGACCCGGTGTTCAAATAAGGCGGTTTTCCCTTAGCCGGGAAACGTGGTTGATGCGTGTGCCCGACCATCAGGGGCGTCCCGGATTCCCGCACCCACGCGACGAGCCTTTCCTCGACCTTGTCCCTTCTCTTCACGTTCTGCGCCGGGCTGGTCGGATCATGAAATCCGATCATCTGGAGATGCCTCCACCAGTACCGGACGAAAAACCGGCTCAGCTTCCACAACCGGTCGCTCATCGGATCCGCCTGATGGCCGTGCGTGAGCAGGATGCGTCCGCCCGTCGGCTTATGCCGCAAAACCAGACCGGCCCGGACATGCACATCCGGGAACAGGGGCTCAGTTTTGTCCGTCCGGATATTGTAGATGGAGGACATTGTTTTCCGTACGGTCTGCGGATTTCTGCGCTCCACATCATGATTCCCGTATATGAGATAAAGCCGGTTCGCCCGGTAAAATCCGCGCATGGCGAGGAAAACCCGGTTGTGCGCAGCCTGGATATGCCCGAAATGATCGTTCTCCCAGAGCTCATCCCCGTCGCCGAGCTCGATGTAAGTGAATCCTCTTTTGAAATAATGATCCAACACATAAAGGAAGAGGGTGTGGTTCTGAGCGAAATCGTCCGCCGTGCTGTTGTCTCCCCTGTGGCAGTCGCTGAATATGATGAATCTATCCCGGTTGCCTAATGGGATTTCCTCGGATTCACGCAGGATTTTTGCGAGCCGAACGGATAAAATCGTCATATCGCTTTCCGTCCCTTCTGATCGGGAGGCAAAGTGTCCGCCCAGGCGGCAAAACACTCGCCCAGAGCCTTGAGCAGGACCAGAACGAATAGGCCGCCTTTCGGATTGGGCCCGGCCTTCGCGATGAAAGGGGCTGTCATGACGGCAAAAAACAGAAGCAGCATCCAGGCTCCGCCCTGAAGCGCGAGAGGCCTGCCGCTGCGACCGCCCGGAAATCCGGATGCGAAAAGATCTTGGACCAGGCGTACCAGCCTGAAAAAAGCGATGAGCATGAGCGGCCTGCCGATTCGAACAATGATGAGAGCGCCTATCCGTCGAAACCCGTCCGACACCGCGTCTTCCAGGGACGCGTACGGTCCGAAAACCAAAACGGCAAACAAACCGAAAAAGAGGATGAATATCCCTTCAAAAAAAAGAACGCTCCTGGCGTCCCCCCGGCATCTCCCGGCCACGACCCGGACGACGTCCGTGAAGAGGATGATCACACCCTCCAGAATGAAAAGCAGCACCAGTTCCGTACTGTCCCACCCGAGCCTGAGCACGCCGTAAACAGGCACTGCATTGGGAAGCAGGACGCCGAGCATTCTGCCGGCCAGCGGGACGATTTTCGGGGAATTCTTGATGAACGGATGCCTTTCACTCCCGGATGAGTTTTGATGGCTGATGCCCATTCGGGATTTTACGTCAGATTCTGTGAATAATAGAAATTTTGAAAATAATAACAATTGAAAAACAAAAAATCAACAAAAAAACCCCGGCCTTCTCAAGCCGGGGTTTTTTCGGTAGCCTTACGGATCAGGGCTTCTGGAATTCCTTCGGATCCAGTTCGACATTGATTTGAATATTGGAGAAGGTGTTGTCCGACTCCTTCTCTCCGCCCGACAGGGTGACGCTTTTCGTGGCGAACTGAACGCCGTTTACAAGCTGATAGCCGGAAACCACGTCCTGTTTCTCGGCAGGCCCCTGCATGGTTTCACCCATATACGATGAGCCTGCCTGGAGAAACGTCTCAGGATCGATGAACAGGTGAAACTGATATTCTCCGGAAGTGACGAGAAGATCCTCCACATCCTTTTCCCCCAGCTTGCCCGGCCCGATGTATTGAACCTTCAAATCCTCAGCCTGCACGAGATTGACCGGATCGCGGCGCAGGCCGGCCAGCAGGTCCTTGACCTGGGCTTCCTGCATGGGCATGGCCTGCGGCTGTCCGGGCACCAGCATCCAGCCCTCGCCGCCGTCCAGGGCCATGGTGATGTTTCCGAACTGTGTGTTCATGGCCAGTTTGAAAC
>JAFGEX010000144.1 GCA_016931355.1 bacterium | reverse complement strand
TCTACCTGAACAAATGGCACAAGGACCGCTCCGGTTGGAGCCAGTCCTACAAGTACAATCCGGACGGGATTCCGCAGAACGGCGGAACCGGCCAGACCCACATCCTCGCGTGGAACCATGTGCTCTCATCCAACACGTTTTATGAAACGCGCGTTTCCAGGGTTTATCAGGACTATGAAAGCTATGTGTACGAGGATCCGGAATTGATCCCGCATTACATGGTCAATGTGACGGGGGATACGGTCAGCCCCTATGTGTTGGACCTGGGCACTGAAGAGGGCCGTCTGCAGTTCGATGCGGTCAGGCAGCTGGGCATCGCCCATAACTTCTTCATCCATCCGGATAATCCGAGCGGATACGTGCATCCGGATTCCGCCTACGATCCGGCCGGCTATGGATTCCTTCGCGCGGGCATGAACCACGATCACTATAAAAGGAGCTCGGCCTATGTGATCGGAAAACTGGACTTCACCAGCCAGGTTTCGCATGTCCATCAGCTCAAGGCGGGTTTCGAATTCAGGCGTGACGAGGTGAGCCTGAACAGCTTCAGCATACAGGCCAAGCGCGTTGCGGGCAGGGACGAGGCGGTCACGCCCTATGAACCCTGGGTCCCGCCGAACACCAATTTCTTCCACGACCAGTACACGCGCAATCCCTATCAGTTGTCCGCCTATGCGCAGGACAAGATCGAACTGCGGGACATGATCGTCAACATCGGTCTCCGCTACGATTATTTCAACGCGAATCACGTGGTGCCGGTTGACCCCAAGGATCCCAGCGCTCTCGGTCCCATGCTCGCCGCCAATCTCTATCAGAATCCGGACGATCCCGAACCGGTCGAATGGACGATCGATCAAAGGCGGGAGCTCATGTACAGAAAGGTGGACGGCAAGATGCAGCTCAGCCCCCGCCTCGGCATCGCCTATCCCATCACGGACCGGGGCACCATCCATTTTTCATACGGACATTTCTTCGCCACTCCGCAGTACCAGTATCTTTATGACAGCCCGGATTTCAAGATGGTCGCGGGCGGCGGAAGGACCATCGTGGGCAACGCGGACCTGAACACGGAAAAGACGGTGCAGTATGAAATCGGACTCCAGCAGCAGCTGTCCGACAACATCGGCATCGACATCACCCTGTTCTACCGCGATGTCCGGGATTGGGTGGGCACCAGCCCCCTGATCACCACGTACAAACCCGCGTATTCCTACTCAAAGTACGAAAACAAGGATTACGAAAACGTCCGCGGAATCACCGTGGACCTCTCCAAGCGTTTTTCGAATCATTATTCGGCTCAGGTTTCCTATTTGTTCCAGGTCGCGGAGGGGAGCTATTCGAATCCCAACGACGCCTTTTACGCCCTGCAGAACCTGCGGGAGCCCCAGCTCGCGCTGATTCCCATGGGCTGGGACCAGAGACACACGCTGAACGCCTATCTCACCCTTGAACTTGCAGGCTATATGATCACCGTCATGGGCCAGTACAGGACGGGCAGGCCCTACACGCCCTCCTATGCGAGGGGCACGATGGTCGGATCCTCCAATTACAGCGGGCTGCGGGACAACAGCGCACGCCTGCCTGCCACAAGCGGCATCGACCTCATGGTTCAAAAGGGATTCAGGGTCGGTGCGTTCAACCTGGCCGTGTTCGCCACGGTGTACAATGTGTTCGACCAGAAGGGGGAGGTGGGCGTCTATTCGGATACGGGCACAGCCCGGTACAGCTCCAACATCGATCCGGAATATATCGGCTACAATGCCGCGCGCATCGGGACGGTCACCGATTATATCAGACAGCCGACGTGGTACATCGCGCCCCGCCAGATACAGGCCGGAATGAAAATCGGTTTTTAGCCTTTGGATTTAAGGAGGTCATGATGAAGAGGCATTATCGGATGACAGGCTTTATCCTGTTACTTTTTGGAATGGCCGGCGTTCTTTCCGCCCAGGTGGACCAGCTCCACGGCGATGAGAACTACAGCTTCAGCGGGCTTCATTCCGGCAATCAGATCAAGGCCAGCTTCTACAATGACGGGCTGGTCGGAAAGCGTTACATCAACGTCGAAGACATCGGCGGCGAGTGGCCCATCAACAGCGGGCATGTTTACATCAACCAGCTCATCATGTTCGTCCAGGCCGAGGTGAAGGACATTTACGGCAACGTCATACAGATCACCTCCGAGGGAAACGGGTGCACGGCGGGAAATTCCAACAATGCGGATTCCGGCGATTCCGGACCGAACGGCGAGTGGTACAGCATGGCCCCGCTCCCGGGTTTTGCCAATCCCAGCCCTCCCGGTGACATCAGCGAATTGCCGCGCATCGCCATGAGCCATTGGGACTGGTCCTGGCCGGAAACATGGCCGGATAAGACGGACGATGCCGTTGATCCCGGCTGGCCGGGTTCCTGGAACGGATATTTCGGAAAAGGCATCATGAATGCGGACCAGGAAAGCTACTATCTCTGCGACGATTACAACAACCGCGAATTCGCCTTTTACCCGGACAGCACGGACTCCCTCAGGCGGGGACTGGGCCTGCGCGCAACGGTGCGCGGTTTCCAGTGGTCCAACACGCTGGTTGAGGATGTCCTGTTCTGCCTGTATGACATCAACAACATCGGCACCACCCATCACGACAAGATGAATTTCGGCATCATGTCCGGGCCGATCATGGGGAACAAGGCCGTGAACGGAGGAGACGGATCGGACGACGGCGGGGAATACAATCTGGAAGAGGAACTCGGCTACCATCTGGATCAGGACGATATCGGCGCAGGCGGATTCACACCCGTCGGCTTCCACGGTCTGGCTTTTTTTGAAAGCCCGGGCAATCCCTATGACGGCATCGACAATGACGGTGACGGAGCCAACGGATCCGGAAAACCCATTTCTGAGGAAATGTTCGCGCCGAAGACGTTTCAGACTGGAGATCCGGTTGTCGTGGTCGATTATTCGACCTTCAAACGCCGGGTCATACCCATGCCGGATGCGGGCGTCACCGTTGTGTACCAGAAAAGGACTTATACCTTCCTCCCGGGCCAGGAACTGGTTGAAATCGAAAACAACCTGATCGACGACAATCTCAACGGGATCATCGACGAGAACAACGGCTCTGTATTCGGCGAGGGGGCAGATGCGATTCAGCGGTACCTGTACCTCGGGCTCAAAACCATTGATTACCAGAGCGGGGAGGGTGAAGACAACAGCCTGATCGACGAAAAACGGGACGACGGAATCGACAACGACGGCAACTGGAGCCCCCTGTTCGACGATGTAGGCCTGGACGGGGTTGCCGGCACGGGAGATTTCGGCGAAGGAGACGGATTGCCCACATCGGGCCGTGGAACGAATCTACCGGGCGAACCGCATATCGACAAGACCGATATCCTGGAATCGGACATGATCGGACTGACCGCGTTCAACATCTATACGCCCTGGACCCTGTATCCGATCAATGCGGATGACAAGCTCTGGGAGGGGATCAAGCCCGGATTCCTGAACGCGGTCGGGGATTTCGGCGACACGGACATCATGCTCGGATCCGGATATTTCCCCATGGTGCCGGATCAGATTGAACGTTTTTCTCTGGGGATTCTGTTCGGTTCCACGCGGGACGACCTGTTCCGGAACAAACGATACGCCCAAAAGGCCTATACGGAGAATTACAATTTCTCCAAGGCTCCCCTGATCCCGACGCTGACCGCCATACCGGGCGACAACCGCGTGATCCTGATCTGGGACGACCTGGCGGAGGAATCCATTGATCCCATCACAGGCAAGGATTTCGAGGGATACCGGATATACCGGTCCACGGATCCCGGATTCACGGACATGGTGGCCATCACGGATGGATACGGCACTGTGGCGGGCCGGAAACCGCTCAAGCAGTTCGACCTGAAAAACGGCATCACCGGTTTTGCCGCCGTGGATGTCAACGGTGTCAAGTTCTACCTCGGCGACGACACGGGACTGGAGCATGTCTGGATCGATTCCACAGCGCTGAACGGCTTCACCTACTACTATGCCGTGACGTCCTATGACCACGGCGATGCAGTCGCCCTCGCGCCGACCGAATGTTCCAAGTACATCATGATCACGGCCAGCGGCGCGATCGACAAGGGCAAGAACGTGGCCATTGTTCGTCCGGCCGCACCTGCGGCCGGGTACCTGCCGCCCGGGGCCGGTGTGATCGATCTTTTGGAAGGCGGCACCGCAGACGGGCTGGTGGCCTGTGCCGTGATTCAGCCCTCGGAAATCCGTGAAAACCATATCTACCGGATTACTTTCGAGGACACCCTGATGACCAACCGGCTCATCCCGGCCACGAAGAATTTCACCCTGGTGGATGTGACGGACCAGGACACCCTGATCAAGCAGGACACAACATTCCACGATGCGGACGACATCCCTGCGGTTCACGGCTTCAAACTGATGTTCCGCGGCAATCCGGCGCTTCTGGAACTGAACACGGCAAAGACGCATTGGAACAGCGACCGCATCAATGTGCTGGCCATGGCGCCCTACCGGTACAAGCAAGATTCTGTGCGTCTCCAATCCGCGGACCTGAAAATCGTGTTCGGGGAAACGGGCATCGACAGCTCCACGGAGTTCAGCCGCGGCGGGGTCATCATTCCCGCCATGCCGGTCAATTTCAAGGTGCTGAACGCGTCACTCGGAGACCGCGAGATGAAGTTCTGCCTGCGGGAAAGGGATGCGGCCGAGGGCGAGGAGGGCATGTACACCTCATATTCGGGCGGCAGAAAGAATCTGAAGGACGAATTGATCCTGCTGAACGACGACGGCGTGGCGGGATGGATTCTCACCATGGGCGTTTCGGCCTACGGCGATACGGTGAATCCGGTTGCCGGAGACACAGCCTTTGTGTTTATGAACAAGCCCTTTCTGTCCCATGACGTGTATGAGTTCGTCATGCACGGCGAAACCTTCGAAGCGGAAAAGGCCAGGGGGGAGATGGACGACATCAAGGTGGTGCCCAATCCCTACATCGTGTCCAATTCCTGGGAGCCGCTCAACCCCTACGCTTCAGGCCGCGGCCCGAGACAGCTGCATTTCATCCATCTGCCGCCGGAGTGCACCATCAAGATATTCAACGTCCGCGGGCAGCTCGTGGCCACCCTGGAGCATCAATCCGAACTCTGGGATGGAACCGAAATATGGAACATGATGACCAAGGATCAGCTCGACATTGCATACGGTGTTTATGTTTATCATGTGGATGCCGGAGAACTGGGCACCCGGATCGGTAAGTTCGCAGTGATAAAATAGCGGGAATCGGGGATCGGGGATCGGGGAAAAAACCAAAAAGTCTTTCTGAACCCCTATTCCCGAACCCCCACGCACGAAAAGGAGAAATGATCATGAAAAGAAAATACATTCCGCTGATTCTGCTGCTCCCCGGGGCTCTGATCCTGGCGCAGGGAGTAACCAAGACCGGAACCACGGCCGCGAGTTTTCTCAACATCGACGTGGGTGCGCGGGGCGTGGCCATGGGAAGCGCGTTCGTTTCGGCTGCAGAGGACGTGACGGGGCTGTACTGGAATCCGTCCGGCATCGCCCGGATGAAACAGGGGGAGGCCGTGTTCAGCCATACACGCTGGATCGCGGACATCGCATTCAACTATGCGGCCATTGCGGTTCCCGTCGGAAAAATCGGTGCTGTGGGCGCCAGCGCCACCTTCCTGACCATGGATGAAATGGAACGCACCACCGTCCTCCTGCCGGAAGGGACGGGGGAGACCTTCACGGCCGGGAGCTATGCGTTCGGCCTGCATTACGCCAGGAACCTCACGGACCGGTTCTCGATCGGGTTCGGCGTGAAATACGTGAACGAAAAAATCTACCATTCCATGTCCCAGGGACTGGCCTTTGACGTGGGCACCCTGTTCGACACACAGTTCAACGGCGTGAAGCTCGGCATGAGCATTTCGAATTACGGGACCAAGATGCGCCTCACCGGTCAGGACATGCTTCTCCAGACCGACATCGATCCCCTGAGGGCGGGAAACAACAACACGATCAACGCCAACCTGCAGACGGACGCCTATGACCTGCCCCTGATGTTCCGCGTGGGTCTGTCCGTGGACCTGCTCAAGGGGCTGGGAAACAGCAATCTCCTGTTGTGCGTGGATGCGCTGCATCCGAATGACGATGTGGAAATGCTGAATGTCGGGGCGGAGTACATGTTTCACAAGATGATATGCCTGCGGGCGGGGTACAAATCCCTTTTCGCCGAGAATTCGGAGGAAGGCCTGAGCCTTGGAGGGGGATTCCGTTACCGGATCCGCGGTATGGCGATCCTCTTTTTCGACTATGCCTATCATGATTTCGGTATCTTGAATTCGATTCAGAAATTTTCATTGCGTCTCGGATTTTAATCATTATCTTATAAGGCCGGATTCCGGAAAAAATTCCGGAGTCCGGCCTTTATATTCCCTTGGGTCAGGAAAAGCAACCTTTT
>JAFGEX010000143.1 GCA_016931355.1 bacterium | reverse complement strand
TTCTTTCGTCATCCGGAATCTCGTCTGGCTGTCCGCAGCCGCGGTCGTCCTGACCATCATTTTCATGATCCGGTTCCTGAAATCCCGCGCTTCCTGATTGAAGCGCCACGGCGGCGAGCTGCTGGGGTATCTTCGATCGGTCAGGAAAAAGACCTTGTTATTCGTTCGCTTACCCCGGGTCAAGACCCGGGGCAAGCCCCGGAATAAAGCCCGGCGTATTCCCCGCGGCAAACAGCGGGGAATACGCTCGCTTTCAGATTCATCCAGGTAGGTCCTGTCCCCCCATGATTCAGATCCGCAACCTTCATTATTCCATCGGACAACGACGCCTGCTCGACGGGGTGGACTGGCTGATCCATCCGGGACGGCACATGGCCCTGATCGGGCCCAACGGTGCAGGCAAGACCACCCTGCTGAGAATTTTATGCGGGGAACTGCAGCCGGACAACGCCGATTGCATCATGCCCAAAGGCATCCGGATCGGATACCTTCCCCAGGAGGAAACGGATGCGGAGAAGGGATCCCTGCTGGAGACGGTCATGAAAAGCCGCAGGGAACTGGCGGACGTCGAATCCCGGATGGAGGAAATCCACCGCAGGCTTGAGGAGACAGCCGCTCCGGATCCGGCCCTGCTCGAAAGGCTCGGGCGCCTGGAGCATCAATTCGCCTCCATGAACGGATATGAAATCGAGCATCTGGCCAAACGGTTCCTGTCCGGCCTGGGCTTCCGGGAGGCGGACTTTTACCGGATGATACGGGAATTCAGCGGGGGCCGGCGTATGCGGGCCGTGCTCGCGGGCCTGCTCCTGCAGGATCCGGACATCCTCCTTCTGGACGAGCCCACCAATCACCTGGACCTGCCGTCCCTGGAATGGCTGGAGCAGGTCCTGCTGACGTTCCGGGGCAGCCTGGTGATCGTGTCCCATGACCGGTTTTTCATCGACCGCCTGGCCACGGACATCTACGAACTGGACAACGGGCGATTGACGCATTATCCCGGCAATTATCATCAGTATGAAAAAGCCAAGGCCGAGTCCATTGAACTGCTGAGAAAGAAATGGAAGGAGCAGCAGGACGAACTCAGGCGGCAGCAGGCGACCATCGACCGGTTCAGGTACAAGGCCACGAAGGCGGCCATGGTGCAGAGCCGCCTGAAGCAGATGGAGAAAACCGAGAGGATCCTCCTGCCTGAAGAAAGGCGAGCCTGGTCCTTCCACATCCGGATCAGCAGGCCCAGTTACAAGGACGTGATCCGGATCAGGGACATGTCCTTCAGATACGACCGGGACTGGGTGCTGGAGAAGATCGATCTCTCCGTTTACAGAGGCGAGAAAATCGCCATGGTGGGGGAAAACGGGGCGGGCAAGACCACGCTGACCCTGTTGATGCACGGGGATATTCATCCTCAGGAAGGGCACATGATTCTCGGGCAGAACGTGACCATCGGATACTACTCCCAGCATCAGATCGACGCGTTGGATCTGGACAAGACGGTCATGGAGGAAGTCGCCCATTTTTCGTCCGATTCCACTTCCCAAAGGATACGGAATGTTCTCGGCATCTTCCAGTTCAGCGGGGATGACGCGTTCAAAAAAATCCGTGTGCTGTCCGGGGGCGAAAAGGCCAGGGTGTCCCTTGCCAAGATGCTGCTCTCCGGGGCCAATTTCCTGATCATGGACGAACCGACCAATCATCTGGACATCATTTCCAAGGAAGCCCTGGAGCAGGCCCTGCAGGCTTATCCGGGGACTCTGCTCCTCATTTCCCATGACCGCTATTTCCTTTCCAAGCTGGTGCAGCGGGTGTTGGAGGTCAGGGACCGGAAGATATTCTCATACGAGGGAAGCTACGGCGATTTCGTTGAAAAGAAGAATGCAGAAAGAGCCGTTCTGGAGGAGCGGGAGAGCCTGGAGGCCGTTTCATCCCGCACAGCCTCATCCGCAGGGAAAAAATCCAGGGAACAGAGGCGCCTGGAAGCGGAGGCCAGGGACGCGTTGAACCGTGTAAAAAAGCCCCTGGAAGCCAGGATCCGGGACATCGAGGAGCGTATCAGGGCCTGCGAATCCGGCAAACAGGAGCTGGAGACCAGGATGGCGGATCCGGAAACCTATAGGCAGGGGGGCCTGATCGGCGGTATGCGTCGGGAGCACGACGCTGTGGAAACAAGGCTGAAAAGCCTGTATGCAGAATGGGAAAACGCTCATGAAGAACTGGAAAAGGTGATCAGAAAGCACAGCGGCTAGAGCCGGAGTCCGGGCGGGACATTCTCACACGGGTGATAAAATCCGACCCCGGGGTGGACTCCCGGATCGAGAGCTCCTCAGCCCGGGTGACGAAAACCAATCCCGGGGCAGACCCCGGAGTCCAGTTACAAAACTCCGACTCCGGCATTCAGTGAAAAAAAATCCTCCTGGATCGTGATGATCCCAGGAGGATTTTTATATTTCGTTCGATGAATCGGTCGTCTGCCGGATTGAAGCTCCCCGCCGAAAGCCGCGGGGAATGCGCTCGCTGTCAGATTCATCTCCGGGGCCCGGAAAACGGACCCCGGATTGCGTCTTGGACTCAGGGCTTCTTTGCCGCCCGTATCACCGCATTGAATGCGGGCTTGGGTTCGTAATTCCGGTCGAACAGCAGGGGATAATTGGTCCTCCCCCGCATCGGCCAGTGGTTCAGCCAGGATTGCCCGTCCGTCACTCCCCACAGAGTCACCCTGCTGATCGCACTATATTTGCGGAACAGGGAGAAAAATTCCCCGTACCGGGCTGCCAGCTTTTGCTGCATGGAGTCCGGGAGTGCCTTCGGATAGGGGTTGAGTTTTTCCTGAACCTCCACATTGAACATGATGTCCGCGCCCGTGTAATTCCAGGGATTCGGCAGCGGGCTGACGTCCATCTCCGTGATCATGACCTTGACCCCTGTTGAAGCCAACACCTTGAGAGCGGAGTCCAGATCCCCGATAGGCGGATAATCCAGGGCCCAATGCGCCTGCTCGCCGACGCCGTCCACGCGTATTCCTTCAGCCCTCAGGCCTTCGATGAGCCGGACTGCGGCCGCTGCTTTCTCGGGTTTCCAGAGATTGTAATCGTTGTAGATCAGTTCCGCATCCGGGTCCGCCTCGCGCGCAAACTCGAAAGCCTTCCGGATATAATCCCCGCCGATGATGTTGAACCAGGGGGTTTTGCGCATGGACCCGTCGTCTTCCAGGGCTTCGTTCACCACGTCCCAGGCATGGATGCGGCCTTTGTACCTCCCGACCACGGTACGGATATGGGACCGCATGCGCTCCAGCAGGAGCTCCCGGCCCGCGGGCTTTCCGGGTCCGTCTTCGAAAACCCATCTCGGGGTCTGCGCATGCCAGACCAGGGTGTGCCCCACGATGTGCATGCCGTATTTCTCGCCGAGCGCGACGAACCGGTCCGCGGGCTCGAAAACGTACCGGTCCGGCTCCGGATGCACCGGCTCCCATTTCAGGATATTCTCCGGAGTGATGCTGCTGAAATGGGTTTCGATCAGAGCGGACGCCTTCGGATCCTTGCCGTCAATCTGGTCGAGATTCAAGGCTGCGCCGATGAAGAAGTCCTTTTCATAAACCTGCTTCAGCGCCGGTCTTCCGCCGCAAGCCATCATCATCCACACCAGACAGAAGGGCATCCACGCGGCATCCTGCAGAGGTGCTCTCATTTTTTTCCTCCCCGTGAGACAGGCCGGACTCTCGTCCCGGCCGTTCCGTCAGGGTCCATCCCTGATTCGGACGAATCAACGAGACCCGTGGTTATTTTTGACGTTTCGAAGACAGTTCCTTCTCGATCTGGACCATCTTCTCGTTGTTGAGCGGATAGAAAACCATCAGCGCGACTGCGATCAATCCGGCTGCAGCCGGGATGACGCTCATCAGCATCCGGATGCCGTTGAGGCTCGCCGCGGACTGGGCCGCATTGGCCACGAATCCGATGGCGTCCAGAATCCACGCCTGTATGGTGCCGGCCAGCGCAATGCCGAGTTTCAGCGCGAAAAGCGATGCGGCCATGAGAAGCGCGGTTGCGCGCCTGCCGTTTTTCCATTCCGAATAATCGGCTGCGTCCGTGTAGATGGCCCATTGGAGAACTGAAACCGGACCCACGGAGAAGGAGATGAGGATCTGAAGCACGAACATGAGGACGATGTCCTGGGGTTTCAGAAAATAGAACAGGGCTGTGGAAACGGCCGCGATTCCCAAAAAGCCGAAATAACATCTCGATTTGCCGAAATGTTTGCTGAAAAAGTTCGTCAATACGGCGCCGAGGATGGTGATCGCAGTGCCGAACAGCAGAAACGCGGAGGTCAGGGATTGATAAGAGAACGTGTAGGACCTGCCCAGGAGGGACAGCTGCTGGTCCTGCACAAAATACTTGAAATAATACATGATGCTGCCGCCGCGTATCACGATATACAGAAGCTGGAACAGCGTGGCCGAACCGATCAGGACCCAGGGGATATTTTTTAACAGATCGGAAAGATCCTGCCTGAGCGGATTTTTCTTTTCCTGGATGGGTTTCACGCGTTCCCGGGTCGTCGCGAATGTGGCCAGCCACAAAACCACCGCCAGGGCCGCAATCACGGCTATAGCCCATCTCCAGCCGATGCTCTCATTGCCCTTTCCGAACACGCCGACCAGCCACAGGACGGCGAACTGGACGATGAACTGCCCGGCGAATGCGGCCACGAACCGGAAGGAGGAGACGACCGTGCGCTCCTGCGAATTGGGAGTGAGCACGCCCATGAGCGCGGAATAGGGCACGTTGATCACCGTGTAGATCATCATCATCAAATTGTAGGTGATGAAGGCGTAGATCACCTTGCCCTGCGTGCTGAGAGCCGGAGAGAGGAACATCAGGAAACCGAGTATGCCGAAGGGGAGCGCCGCGTAGAGCAGATAGGGGCGGAATTTCCCCAGTTTCGTATTGGTCCGGTCCGCGATCATGCCCATCAAGGGGTCGTTTACGGCATCCCAGATCCGGCCGATCAAGAAGATGGTCGCCACGGAGGCGGCGGAGATGCCGAACACGTCCGTGTAAAAATAAAGCAGAAACAGGATGAACGTCTGGAAGAAGAGATTGGAAGCCGTGTCCCCCAGGCTGTATCCGACCTTCTCCTTGAAGGTGAGTTTTGCTGCAATGTCATTCATGATGACTCCCTCATTTTTTGGTTCCATTCCGGACGGATGACAGACCGCGCCGATGCCTCTAACGGGAATGCTTTTCCTTCATTCTTTTCAGGACATCCTCCATCGTCCCCTTGAAGGGGCCCGGCGTTTCCATCTTGATCGAAACGAGCGCCGCCGCAAACTTCAGGGATTCCCCCGGATCATGATCCAGCCGCCTGCACCGATACGCCGAGAAGGTCGTGTCTCCGCGGCCCGTTCTGCCGGAGACATTGCTGTTGGAGAACTTTTCGTAATAGGTTCTGCCGTTCACCCGCGCCAGCACACCCTGGGCTTGGGTGATCACGATTTCGGGGCAGCCCCACGATTCGACGATGCCGGCCGCCTTCTTGAGATCCTCCGTGCCGGTCAGGATCCGGGCCTCCACGACATCCAGCTTGACCTTGTCCATCATAGCTGCAATTTCCCTTTTGTCCGCGACATCGCTGAACTCAATCTCCCGGGTCTCCGGGTTGACGTGACGGACGAAGCTCTGCATGTCCACGGACAGGCTGCAGCCCCTTTTTTTCAGGCCTTTCATGAGCTCCATGTCGAATTCCGTGTCCGAAATCCCGGCCAGGTGCATGCAGCGCGAGTCCAATACCGGAACGTCGTCAATGGAAATGAGGCCTGCGGATTTGACAAGCGTCAGCCTGCGCTCATCGACATTCGCGGACTCGTGAAGGACCCTGGAATAGGTCGTCTCCTCTGCCGGGATGAGGACTGTCTCGATTCCGATGTCCCTCATCGGCTGGAGGATGGGCTCGTCCTTCCTTGCCATCTTGACCACAACCGCGACCTTCTTCCCGACTCTTGCGGCGACCATGGCTCCGCACAATACGGCGCTCCCCGGGGCGACGTGCGGCTCGCCTCCGAAAGGGATGATTTCGTCATAACACATGTGACCGACGAATGTGATGTCGTAACGATTCGACATGCAGACAATTCCTTTGAGTTGATTGCAGAAAAAGAACAAAACAGGCGGTGTATCCAGGTTACGCGTCATCCCCCCTGATCCTTCGGATCGAAGTACTCAGGATGCGGGAGCGAGCTTCACGGCCCGGGCGGGGCCGTGACCGGCCGCGCCTATTCCCCCTCCCCGGCGCCGTTCAACAGCCCCGGAAAGAACGGCATGAGGTCCCCGGACTCCACGGTTTTGGAACCGGACCTTGCCTGAACGCTCTTGATATGGTTCAGAACCAGATGCGTCCACACGGCTCCGGGCCTCGGGTAGGCCGCAACAATGTAATGCGGCCCCTTTGCGGTTTCGCCCATCTCCTTTTCCAGCTCGGCCCGGAGATTGTCCGGCGTGACCATGGAATTGCCGTAATCGAAGACCACCCGGTCCATGTGCCTGTACACTTCCTTGCTCTCCCGGGTCATACCGTAGTAATCCAGCAGTTGCGCAAACACGTAGTTGGAAGTCGTGTACACATCCTGGCCCTGTTCGGATTTCACCGGCCTGCCGTTCTCGGTCTTGCACATGGCCCAGCCCATGAAGGCGCGGTTGTTTTTATATATGGTTCTGAGAATCTTTTTGACGCGGTCCTCGGGGATCAGTGGCTCTTCGCCTATGGCCAGAAGGTACCACAGGGCGTCGAGCTGATTGGTCCACACATCGGTGTTCTTTTTCCCGGTCTCCGGATCGAAGCAGGTGATATAGTACTGAAGCCTTTCGCCCTGCTTGTTCTTCCCGTCCCGCCAGAGTTTTTCGAGTGCCTCCCAGCCCTTGTCGAACGCCTGCCTGATGCGCACCCTGCCTGCCTCGTCGCCAACCATCTCCGCCATCCGGATCATGGCCTGGCAGCCGCCCAGGAACTGCGTCGCGTCGTATGCGTCCGCGCCGAACAGGACCAGGTTGTCGAACGTGTTTTTCACCTCGTCCGGATATCCTTCGGGTATGCCGTCATTGTCGAAATCGAGCTTCAACAGGGATTCCAGGCCGAATTTGAGCGTTTCCCAGTTTTTTTTGAGAAAATCCATGTCGCCCGTGAACTTCACGTTGCGCAGCACCCGCATCGCGAGCTTCGGGAAAAGGTCCACCCAGTAATTGTTGTTGTACCAGGCGTAATCACTCACGTTGCGCAGGGGATGGCCCTTGGGCATTGCGCCCAGGTCATGGGCCACGCTTCCTTTGGTCTTGAAGGCGTCCCGTATCTGGGTCAGGGACTGGCCCTCGTAGGCCTCCGGATGATCCTGGAAATGCTTTCTCGCCTCCACAAAAGACGCGTGATAGTGGTACCAGCGCGGGGCCGGATCCTCGGCCTGAATCGAATCGATGAATCCCTGGCACAAATCCTTTTCCACTTCAGGGAAAAGCATCAGAAGAACCATGGAGTACCAGTCCACGTCCGAAGGATCGATGTACGCATAGTCGAAGCATTCCAAAAAACGGGCGCGCTCCCTCCCGTTTTCGTCCTCGACCCAGACAATGGCATTGGAAAGCGGGAAATGAAGCTCGTTCAGGATCAGCCGGGTCAGGCGCAGGGCGCCGGCCCGGTCCGCCTGGTAAGATGGGCTGGACTGAATCCCGTCGAATATCCGTTTCTGGATCGCAACGGTCCTGTCCAGCCAACGGGAACAGTTGTCGAGCGCTGTCCTGACCAGGTCCAGCGGCCGGTTCCCCTCGTCCGTAAAATACCTGACGTATTTCCGTGTAAACGTTGTCCCGTCTATGTATGCCTGCTCCGGGAAATCCATTGCCACTGCGAGCGTGATCGTCTGAACCGCCCCGGGTTCGACCGTGAAGGTGAGACTGACCGCGCATCCGTAGTCGTTTCGCAGCACAGGCTGCCGTTTTTCATAGAAGCTGCCGTCTTCGTTGAGAAGCAGGTCGTCCTTGAGCCGGTTCAGGCAGAAATAGGGCTGCACGTCGACCGAAACGCCCGGGGCTTCAGCTACTGCCAGCACCATGCGGTTCCGGCTTTCCGTGCTGCCCATGACCACGCCGCGTATGCCGCCGGATTCGAACGCCTCATGCCTATGGCCGTGAGTCGCTGCGATGCCGACATAGACGCTGTCCTGGTCCGTAGGCTTGAGCTCCTTCTCCTGGAGATTGACCAGAGAAGGCCTGGGCACGACCAGCGTGACCTCCTGGGATTCGTTCGAAAGGTTCTCGACCTCGAATTGTTCGGCTCCGGCCGGCATCAGCGCCTGTTCGTTTCCGGAGAGCAGCGGGGAAACGAGCCTTCGCAGGATTTTCATCTTCCCGATCCTGAATGCCATTTCCAGGGTCGGAGTGGCCAGGGTGAGGGAGACGGATTTTTCGTCTACCGGCGTATGGTAGTAGTTCCTGACAGCCGGGATGTCGTCAGGCAGTTCGGTTTCCCCGGGCTGTTTCTGTGTCAGCATCGTGCATTTGCCGCCGATGCGCACAAAGGGCGCGGATGCGAACTGCACTGCTTTCTGGTTCAGCAGGATGAGCCTGCCCGCATCGTTCAGCCGGTTGTACAGGCCGTAAGGTGAAATGCCGATTGAACAGGTCGGCGCACCCTGCAGGGCCGCGGTCTGGGGGAATTGCAGGGTCTTGGACATGCCCTGGAAGTGAACCGTCATCCTGTTTTTTTCATAGATTTCTGCGATTTTTGGCCCTGCGATGGTGTAGATTTCGCGCGGCTCGAATGCGGCGGATTTCGGCATTTGACTCCCGCTCATTTTTATTTTGGTTTTTATCCTTTATCTCTGAATCCGACAACGAGCGCATTCCCGGCTGTAAAGAGGTATTACTGAAACGCACCTTCAAAGTGCGCCGCAGTTAAGGAACTCCCCTTCAGCTCCATTCCGGGAAGCTTCAATCCAAGAAAATCGACTGCCCTTTTTTTCCGGGCGCCGGTTCCGGATCCGTGAAACGCCCCGGCGCACGGAAAGGCCGTCAAAACCCGGGAATACGCTTCCTCAGCACTTGCCTGCCCATGGATTGCTCTGTTTCCCTGCCGGTTTTTTCACCGGTTTCTTCACTGGTGCGGCAGGCTCGTCGGGAAGATTCGCCTCAGCGCTCAGATCCACCGGCATCTTTGTGGTCGGGCAGGGCTGCACTGCTCCCCACAGGAGATCCGCAGCAGCCCGGATCGAATCCGGCGAACCTGAGAAATTGCAAACGACCGCATCGGCTTCCCGCGTCACGCCTCTCCGGTACGGGAAATTGGTCACGACCACAACGGTGTGGCCTGCCTTTTTCAGGGCCTTCACCAGATGCTGATTGTTGCCTTTCTTCTCGATTCGGGCGTAGTAGTTCGTCATGACGACCAGGTCCGCCTGTTTGGCCAGGTCCAGCGCCTCCTCCACCTCCTCGTCCAGTGCGTGGAAGCCGGTGTCGTCGAGGATGAGGTTCATGGAATGTTTGGCCATCTGCTCGCAGAACATGTGCGGATGGCTGTACAGATCCTTACCCAGGAAGGAATAGGGGATGGTCTGTTCAATGACCAGGATTTTTTTGTCTTTGGAAAGCGGCAGCAGCTTCTTCTCGTCGCGCACCACCAGCAGGGCCTTTTCCGCTGTCTCCCTGGAAAAGCCCTGCACTTCCCTGCTGTGCACGTGCATGTGGGTCTGCTCCGGATCCATCTTGCCGGCCTTTTCGAACAGGCCCTGGTCGTATTTCATGCACAGGAGCCGCCGCACCGCATCATTGAGCCGCTCTTCGGAAAGCTCTCCGCGCTCGATCGCGCTCTTGATGCCGAACAGGCACTGGGAGCGGGACTCGTCGTCCGCCTTGAGCAGGATCGTGTCCACGCCTGCCTTGATCGCCATGGCGCAGGCCTGGGGAAGAGGCCACTTCTTCAGAATGGCGGCCATGCCGATCGCGTCTGAAACGACCACGCCCTGGAATCCCATTTCCTTCCTCAAGAGGTCCACGAGGATTTTGGAGGAAAGCGTGGCGGGATATTCCTTGTCGTATGCCGGGAAAATCGTGTGTGCGGTCATCAGGGCCTTGGCGCCCGCGTCAATGCCGGCCTGGAAGGTGACGAGCTCCACCTCTTTCATCCGTTTCAGGTCGCCCTTGCACACGTCCAGCGTGTCATGGGCGTCCGTGGCTGAATCGCCGCGGCCGGCGAAATGCTTCACCGTAGCGACGATGCCCGCATCCTGATACCCGCGCACGGTCGCATCCACGAACTTCGCGCATTTCTTCGGATCATCTCCGAAGGAGCGCACGCCGATCTCCGGATTCAGCGGATTGATGTTCACGTCGCAGACCGGATGATAGAACTGCGTGATTCCGATCAGGGCCATCTGCTTGCCCAGTGTATAAGCGACTTTGTACGCGAGGTCGAGGTCTCCGATGGCCGTGATGCCCATGGGCGGCGGGAACTGGATGACATGGCCGGACGCATAATCGTTCTTGAAATCGCCCTCCATGTCGATGGTGATGTGCAGGGGGATCCCCGCAGGCCGGCTCATGGCAATTTGCTGCAGCTGGTTCAGGGCCTCGGTCAACTCCTCAGGCGTCACGCTTACGCCGAAATTACGGTCGTCGAAATAGGTGTGCGCGATGTCGAAATAGTCCTTCGGCTTCTTGAAATTGGGATCGATCTGGGAGCGTCCCCAGTAGAGGTTCTTGCAGGTTTCCAGCGCATACGGCTCCAGGCAGAGGCCGCCCGCATGCAGCCGGGTGATCTGTTCAAATCCGGAAGGCGTCAGGTAAGCCCCGCGCCAGGTGAAGGTGAGCACCTGGCCGCATTTCTCCAGCAAGCTCATCTTGGCCAGCTTCGAAGCGACAAAATTGTCCCGTTCCGTCGACATTGCATGTCTCCTTTATAATGAAGGATTTTTTTCGAACTTAACAATTTTTTTGAAGCTCCCCGCCGCATGTGGCGGGGAATCTTCGATCTGTAAGGAATAAGACATTTGCATTCGCTCGCTTACCCCGCGGCAATCCACGGGAAATACGCTCTCTGACAGATTCAAACCCAGATACGGATTCCGGATGATGATTGATGCTCGCCGTAAGCGGACTGCCGTGTAATCTCTATCGCCAGTTAATGTACAACCCAGGAGTCCACTCCGGGGTGCATTACTATCAGATTCTTTAAAGAAGCCCCGATTTGAGTAATTTAATCGAAAAAAAAGCCCAAGTCAATCAATATTATCAATAGCGTGTGCGCTACCGCTAATTAAAACGATGTAAAATCGTTAAAGTAACTCATTTAACTGATACAAATTTTTTTTGTCGATGAAATTTAATATAAAATATTATTTTTATGGGTCTTACAAGAGAAAGTGCATGTTTAAATCCACAAAATATTTTTATCAGGAAGTTTTTGATGGCCGCGTCCGCAGTTCCGGAATCAATGATATGGCTATTCATTCACCATTTTGATGTGAATGGAAGCTATGCAGCTGTGAGCTGCCTGGAATCTTACCCGTCGAGGATTCATCTGATAAAGGATCAAGATGAGAATGACTGCGTCGCAGTTTAAAAGTTGCGACGCAGTTGAAACAGTTGAAAGCTGCCTCACTCCCCCGCCCGCATCAGGCGGGAAAGGGCCGAACAATCCTAGCATTAATCCCGGGGTGCATCCACACTCCCGCTTCGGGAGAGGGCCGGGGTGAGGGTTCTTTCAGTCGAGGGTCATCTGACCAATAATATCTTTCTGAACCTCTGCACCCCTCCAGACTTCACAGCAACTGCATACACGCCGCTGGGCATGGGATTCCCCGCGTCATCCGATCCATTCCAGTACACCCGGTGAGTGCCAGCAGGATATATCTGTGGTTCAATGGACCGGATTTTCCTTCCGAGCATGTCGAATACCTCAATAGCGGCTTCGCCGGATTGCGGAATGCGAAATACCAGGTAAGTTCCCGGATTGAACGGATTGGGGAAATTGCCTTGCAATTCGAAGGACTCAGGTTGAACCGATCCCGGTTTCCCGGAAACACCCGTCGTGAGTGCAGATATGGAAATCGTGTCCCCGTACACTTCCTTGCCTTCGTGAAACGCGCCGCAATAATAGAGGTTCGTTTCATCCGTCTTCACCAGTTCCTTGATCAGGCGGTAGGAGTTCGGCCTGAAACCGGTGATGGGGATGAACTCCACCTCAGCAGGCTTCTTCCTGAACAGGATGGGCGCTTCGTTGGTCTCGGATGACGGGATGATGTCGATCTCGTAATAATGCCCTGTTTTCATCACCTTGTTCAGTCGCGGGAGGAGAATCGGCGCATGGATGCACCCGTTCGCCTGAAGCACGCGGAAATCCGCAATGCAGGCCGTATCGTTTCCGGCCGAGGAATTGACCACGGTCAGTCGCACGTATCTGGCCTCCGTGGAATCCTTCCGGTCTATCGTGATCCTCGGATTGTCCGCCACCAGGGGAGGCCTGTAGATCAGCTGAATCCAATTGACCGAATCAACGGAAACATCAATGGTGTAGGAATAAAGGTTGACTGCAAAGTCCGAAAAATCGGTCTGGAACATGTCGATAAAATATTTGGATCCGAGGTCCAGTACGATCCAGGCCGGCAGTCCGGCAGCCTTCCAGAGCGTGGCCCGGTCATGATCGTTCAGGTTTTCGGGTGAGAAACCTTTCCCAAGATAACCGCTTGCCTGCACCGGCTTCGCCTCCGCGAGATCCACATCCTCGAATCTCCCGATTGTTGAACCGGAAATGGCCTCATAAACAATCTTTGCCATGGCGACATGGCCTTCGATATTCGGATGAATGCCGTCCGGAAACGCCGCACTCATGCCGGTCATCTGGTTGTAGAAATCGATGATCGGGAGGCTCCCCCTGTCCGCGGAGACCTGCGCGATCATGGGGATGATGTCCGCTGTGATGATCGAATCCCGGATGTCGAAAGCCCCGCTGAATGCAGGCGGCGGATAGCCCAGAAAGATCTGGGGATGCGTGGGAAGGGCGGCGAACGTATCGATCATGGCGAGATAGTCAGGGATATATTCGTCCTTGTAGATCCAATTGTACGGTTTGCTGTCGTTGGTCCCGAGCAGGATGGTGACGAAATTCGGAAGGATGGAGATACCGTCCGCGAACTTCGTTTCATTCCAGATCGGGTAATCCCCATGCTTCAGCATGGTGCGGCCGGAAACCCCGGAATTTTTCACTTCGTATCCCTCGCCGAACATGCTCCCGACCTGCACCGGATACGCGTCGTATGTCGGATTACCCACTCCGGAACCTTCGGTGATGCTGTTCCCTACGCAGGTGATGCGCAGCGGTTGGCCGGAACAGGCTGCTGCGAGAATGACAAGCATGGAGGCAATGATGAAACGCTTCATGTCTGCTCCCCTTTCGGATGCAAATGACCGCAAGTATGATCATCTCATAAATGGAATTTGTAAAAAAGAGGGTTCAAATGCAACAGGTATATGCGAGGTTGCAGCCCCCATCGAGCAGGAGACTGTTCAAAGCATCACGCTTCGCGATTCCGGTTGTTTCGGGGGCAAAGATTCTTCGTCCCGGGAAAGAAGAGGGCTCAGAAGGACAATCCATATGGCGACTCAACATACGAAAAAGTTGTGAAATTAAAGCTACCCGGCAGCTCGCGGCGGGGAAGGGGAATCTTCGATCCGTGAAGAAAAAGACATTTGGATTCGCTCGCTTACTCCGCGGCAAGCCGCGGGGAATACACTTACCACCTGATTCCGGATAAATGATCAATGCGAGGTCTTGAACGTTCGGATGGAATCACATTCCGCAGAATCCTTGACTCACGCGGCATCCCAGGCCGGAGCCCCTTTTTCAATGGATTTCTCCAGGATCACGCGCATCCTCTCGATCCCATCCCGCACCCGGCCCCCTGTCAGCACATCTCCATGCCCGGGAACCAGTATGTCTGGCCTGAGCGCTTCGATATGGTCCAGTGAATCAAGCCACATTCTCCAGTCCGAGCTTGAATCCCCCAAATTCGGAAAATAATCCGCCACCACGCAGTCCCCTGAAAAGAGCACACCGTCCGAAGGCACAAACACGGACAGATTGGATGCCGTGTGGCCGGGCGTCATCAGGATATGGACCGGGCAGTCTCCGAGATCCATGTCCGTGTCGCGGTCGATGAACCGGTCCGGATTGGCAAGGGCAGTGCCCCTGAAAAACAAGGCTGCCTCCCTTCTTCCGCGCCTGAACGGATCGGGCACAGCCGCATTCATCTCCTCAATATCCGCTTCCAGATCCTCCTGCCTCCGGTTGATGGACGGGTGACCGTAAAGTTCCACGCCCATGCTCCGGAAATACCCGTTCCCCGCCACATGATCGAGATGTCTTTCGGTATTCACAACGAACAGGGCATTCCGCTCACGCACGGCCCGGGCATAACCGTACAGGGTCTGCGCTGCGAAGCGGCCCGGCCCTGCGTCCACGATGAGCGTGCGCGAATCTCCGGTCACAAAGCCCGCATTCACCTCCCAGGGCGGCACGTATCCGAATCCCGTGACTGCATAGGCGTGTTCTGAAATCTTCAATCACGCGTCCTTTTGCATTTTTGAACTCCCCTCGGCAGGCATCGGAGATCCCCGATCCACAGGGGAAATGACCATTCTCTGGAATCCCTTCCCCGGATCCCGGGCATGAGTCCTGCAGCCACCGTTCGCATAGGCGATGCGCGATACGGCCCTGAATCTTCTTCCCGCCTCTTTTACTCGGGATGAAACCGCCTTTAAAAAATCAATGCCTTCGATATTGACCCGCTGAATCCGCGGCAAGCCGCGGGGATAGCGTCCATTCTCAGATTCGATGCCGGATCCGGCTCAGAACAGAAGGCGCACCCCGAATACATTCACATAACCCAGAAGCCCGATGTCGCGGTACGCGTAATCCACCTGTATGCCCGTATCCCCGATCATCTGCAGCCGCGTCCCGAATCCGAACGTGGGGCCGAACTGGGATTCTTCGAGGAAAAGCGCCCGGTATCCGCAACGCAGGAACACCATCCCCAGGCCCGGTGCGGACAGGCGGTACTCCGCTCCGACATTCACGGATTCATTGTTGTTGTTCACATGAAGCGCATCCGCGGAAAGCACCAGTTGATGACGGTTGAGCACAAGCGGCGACACGGAAAAACCCACCC
>JAFGEX010000142.1 GCA_016931355.1 bacterium | reverse complement strand
GATAATTTCGGACCGGTCCGCATTCCCGCTCCGGGCGATGCGTTCCATTTCTGCGACAGCACGAAGAACGAGGCAGACTGGATCAAGTGGCTGCAAATCGCTCTTTATGAAGGGCATGAAATCCAGGTCACGTACCGCGACCAGTCGCAGAAACTGAACGAGGAGAACATCCATCTCTGGCCCAGGGCCATCCGGCAGTTCCCGGCAGCCAGTTTCATCCTGGACGGCCGGCCGCTGAACGATTACACATACACGGTCCGGAACAGGCATTATTTCCTCATGGGCGACAACCGGGACGACAGCCTGGACAGCCGGTACTGGGGATTCCTTCCGGAACGCCTGGTCGTCGGCGAGGGATTGATCATCTACTGGTCCTGGGACAGCGACGTCCCCTTGTACAGGCTGGCCAGCAAGGTCCGCTGGAGCCGCCTCCTCCGACTCATCCGGTGAGCCATGGCAGGCCTGTACGTACATGTGCCCTTCTGCCTGAAGAAGTGCCCCTATTGCGATTTCGCGTCCGTCCCGGTTCAGTCCGATCTCCAGGCGGAATGGCTTCAGGCCGTAAGGGCCGAGACGGTTCTGAGGGCGCCGGACTGGAAACCGATTCGATTCGATACCCTGTATTTCGGGGGGGGCACCCCCTCCCTCCTGGATCCCGCTGACGTGGCGGGCCTGATCGACCTCTTCTCCGGCTCTTTTCAATGGGCCCGGAATCCGGAAATCACCCTGGAGGCGAATCCGGGGACGCTTTCCGGCTCCAAATTACGGGATTTCCGAAAAGCAGGCATCAACCGTCTCAGCATCGGGATACAATCCTTCCGGGACGAGGAACTCCAGTTGCTCGGACGCATGCATGATGCGGCTGAGGCTGAAAACAGCCTAGCCCGCACATTTGAGTCGGGATTTGAAAACGTCAATGCGGATTTTATCTACGGCCTCCCCGGACAAACACCGGCGCATTGGAGTCAAACGCTGGGAAAAGCGGTCGCGTTTCCCCTCACCCATATTTCCGCCTACTGCCTCACCTGGTCCGGCAAGACCGAGCTGGGCAGAAAAATCGAATCGGGCGAAGTTGAAAAGCCGTCTGAAGCCGTTCAGTCCGACCTTTTCCTGCGGACATCGTCTTTCCTGGCCGAACGGCATTTTCAGCATTATGAGATATCCAATTTCAGCCTGGAAGGCCGCAGATGCCGGCACAACGAGGGCTACTGGAAGGGGAATCCCTATCTGGGTCTGGGGCCGTCCTCCCATTCCTTCACAGGCAGGGAGCGCTACTGGAACGTGAGCGATACGCGGGAATACTGCAGGATGCTGAATCAGGGGCTGAGGCCGTGTTCCGGAAGCGAAACACTGAGCCGGAACGATATCCGCCTGGAAACCATCGCGCTCCGGCTTCGCACCAGCGAAGGCCTTCCCCTGGCCATGATTCAAAACAAGACGGATTTCTGTAAGGTCTTTCTCGAAAACGGTCTGGCCCGGATAAGAGGGGACCGCCTTGTCCTGACGGAAAACGGTTTTCTGATGGCCGACGAGTTGGCGCTGCGCCTCACGGTGTGAAAGGCCTTTCGCGCAGGGCCTAAAGAAGGATTCATCCATATCTAAAAAAAATGCCATCGCGGCCCGGGCCGGATGGCATTTTAAGGACAACCGGATCGATCGTCAATCCAGATCTTTCAGCATCTCCTCGGCCTCTTTCTTGAAGGCCGGGTCGTCCTCTTCCACATTGGGAAGCAGGAGGACCTTGTCCAGGAGCTCGGGCATGAGTTCCTCCTTGCCCATAAATTTGTACGTGCGCGCCAGCTCCAGGTAATGCTCGATATGATTGGGATTGATCTCAATGGCCTTCTTGAACATGGCGACCGCCTCCTCATTGGATCCGGGCGGGACGCCGCCGTACAGCATCTTGGCGAACAGCTTCAGAATGCTGCTGAGATTCGCGAGGTTCTGATGCCATCTGCCGAGCACATGATAGGCCAGATCCGCCTGTGGATTGAGAAGCACCGCGGAGTCGGCCTGCACCTTGATGCGTTTGGACAGGTTGATCTTCTCCTTGCCGCCCCGGAAAAGCGCCAGGCGGCCCAGGGCCACGGAAAGCCGGAAATGGCCTTCCCATCCCGACGGATTGATGCGTATGGCCGATTCGCAGAGCCTGCCTGCCTCAGTAAAGGCGGCTTCCTTGCCTGCCTTGTCCTTGGCCGGAAGGTTGTCCGCATACTCCGTGAGCTCGTCACCGGCCTTCCACGCAGCCTCATAACAATCCGGCTTGAGACGCAGGGCGGCCCGATAGGCGGCAGCGGCCTCCGCATGTTTCCACTGGCCGGCGAGCTGATCGCCCTGGGCCAGATACACGGCCACGGAATCCACCGGCGCCGCCGGATCTGCAGACGCAACGGAATCCACCGGCGCCGCAGCATCCTGCGCGAACAACGGGATACAGATGCACAGGCAAATGATGCAGGCAAAGATCCTTTTCATGGTTCTCTCCCTTGTTTAGGATGGAATCGGACTACAAACGCATCTCCCGGCATCTGCATCCGGACTGGTAGAGACGCAAGGCCTTGCGTCTCTACTGCAGCGGCACTGCAGGCAACAGTGGAATGCCGGATGACGGGATTTCGGCCGTTATTTAAGCCATTTTTTTGAAAAATACAAGGGAATTTTCAGCCCATGTCAAATTCCAACCGGTTGATCATCCGGGGCGCCCGGGAGCACAACCTCAAGAACATCGACCTTGAAATCCGGAGGGACAGGCTGGTGGTCATCACAGGCCTCTCCGGCTCCGGCAAATCCTCGCTTGCCTTCGACACGATATACGCCGAAGGACAGCGCCGCTACGTGGAATCCCTGTCCGCATACGCCCGGCAGTTCCTCGGGCTCATGGAAAAACCGGATGTGGACACCATCGAAGGCCTGTCGCCCGCCATCTCCATTGAGCAGCGCACGGCAGGGAGGAATCCCAGGTCCACGGTCGGCACTGCGACTGAAATCTACGACTACCTCCGCCTGCTGTTTTCACGGATCGGCGTACCGTTCTGCAGCCGATGCGGCAGGAAAATCGAGAAACAGTCCATCGACCAGATCGTGGATTCGATCCTCCAGCTCAAGGACGGCACGCGCATCCAGGTGCTGGCACCGCTCATCCGGGGCCGCAAGGGCGAGTACCGGGAGGTGTTCGAACAGGTCCGGCGGGACGGATTCGTCCGCGTGCGCATCGACGGCAAAGTCACGGAAGTGGACGATTCCATCAGGCTGGACAAGAACAAGAAGCATCATATCGAAGTCGTCGTGGACAGGCTCACCGTGGACCGCGGCATCATTGAACGCCTGACAGACTCCCTTTCCACAGCCCTGAACCTCGCATCCGGAATCGTGCTGGTCGACATCCCCGGCCGGGAGGAGAGGCTCTACTCCGAAAAATTCGCCTGCGTGCACTGCAATCTCAGCTACGAGGAGCCGAGTCCCCGCATTTTTTCGTTCAATTCCCCGTATGGCGCCTGCCCGTCCTGCAACGGGCTCGGCACCATCATGAAAGTCGATCCGGATCTCATCATTCCGGATCCGTCCAAGTCCCTGGCCGAAGGCGCGGCAGCGCCCTGGGGGGAATGGCGGGAGGGCTGGTATTTCGGCATGCTGAAGACCGTGGCCAAAGAATACGGCTTCTCCATGAACACACCGTTCAAGAAACTGACACCGGAGCAGAGACAGGCCGTGCTTTACGGCACAGGCGATCAGGAGCTCCGGTTCGAGTACAAATCCGCCTCGCGCAAGGCGGAAGGCGTGTTCATCCACAAATTCGAGGGCATTGTCAACAACCTGGAACGGCGGTACCGGGAGACGGGCTCCTCCTACATCCGGGAGTGGATCGAGAGCTTCATGAACGTCCTGCCCTGCCCCGAATGCGGGGGCGCCCGGCTCAAGAAGGAGAGTCTCTCCGTCCGGGTGCAGGGGAAGAACATCCATGAGGTCACCTGCCTGTCGGTCAAGGGGGTGCTCGAATTCATCCGCGGGCTGACCCTCACCGCCCGGGAGAAGACCATCGCGCATCAGATCCTGAACGAAATCCGGGACAGGCTGAGCTTTCTGAAAAATGTGGGAGT
>JAFGEX010000141.1 GCA_016931355.1 bacterium | reverse complement strand
GATAATAACGCACTTCCTTCTCCGCCAGAAGCCACTCCTGATCCTGCGCGTCATTCATGACGAAATAGGATTCGAGCTGGGCGTACTGCACGCCGCGGCCGAACCGGCCGTTCCACTCGCCCGGCCACTTGAGCTCGTCCCCTCGGGAAGGCCAGCCGGAAACCGGCCAGCTCGCAGGATCGATGCTGATGGCCGGCGTTTCGGATACTTCGTTGAAATATCCGAAAACCGGCGTGAACGACCAGCTGATCGTGCCGCCCGGAGCAGTTTCGGATTCTGCGTCGGACTCGATGATGAAAAGCGAATCCAGATCCGCGCCGCTGTTCAGGCGGTTCCCGTCCGTGACCGGGAGGGTGTCGTTTTCGAGAAAAATTTTGCTGCCCACGATCAGCCTGCAGCCGTCGTACATGTCCAATCCCTGCTGGGAATTCCGCGGCCATTTGCTGCCGTCCAGGAATCCCCAGTGACCCGTGTAACCGCCTGTGTTGAGGTAGATCTGGAAGCGGTTCCCGTCCATATGGACTTCGCGCTCCGCAGCCGGATCCCCCGCCGGGTCGTCGGGGCCTTCGTACAGGCGGCTCTGCGGAAAAAGGCTGCCGGGCCGTGCGGATGCGAGCAGCGCCGTGATGGCCAGAATCAAATGGAATTTTTTCATGGGTTGAGACCCTCCAACCGTTAAAAGGAGATGCCGAGACCGAGCTTGACGGAGCGCGGCGTTGAATACATGCTCGGATTCTGATACACATCCTCGTATGTAGAGAACAGGCTGCGGTGTCCGAGTATGTCCGTCTCCTGGACGACCGCGGTGTAAGCCCTTCCGGTTTGCGAATTGACCCAGGACTCGTTCAGCCGGTCGAACAGATTGTACACCAGAAGGGTCAGCCTCAGGGAAGCGCCCTTGAACCGGGCGAGGTTCAGATAGGCGTTCAGGTCCGTGCTGATACGACCGGGACGGTACTGGTTGTTGGGGAAGAGATTCACGGCGGACAGGGGGCTCTGGGAAATCGGGGACCACGTGTAGGGCTGGCCGGAGTTGAGGTAGAGCATGAGCGTGGCGCCGTATCCGGCTGTGTTGTATCCCGCGTAGATATTCAGGGTGTGGCGCTGGTCCCAGTTGAGCGGGATCAGCTTGTTCACCGGGTCCTTCTCGCTGCCCGCCCTGCTGAAGGAGGATTCCGGATTGTCCGCCACGCCCTTGGTGTATCCGAACGTGTAATTGAGCCCGGCCGAAAGCACACCGACGCGCCAGTCGTACTTGACCTCCAGCCCCCTGGCATTGCCGTATTCCTTGTTGGTGTACATGCCGTAGCGGGTCTGGTTGTAGGTCGTGTAAACCGTTGCGGTGACCAGGTCGTAGATATCCTTGTACCAGACCGCCACTTCCAGCGTCATGTCCCGCGTCAGCTGCTGGAAAAGCCCGACTTCGTATTGAATGGTCTTCTGGGGCTTCAGCTGCCCGTTCCCGTTTCGCGTCCCGTAATCCCAGGCTGCGATCCAGAAACCGGAATTCTGATAGAAATAAGTCAGGGGTGGCATCTGGAGGAAATGGCCATACGCAAACCGGAGCAGCGCGTTTCCGCCCAGGCTGTAGGACAATCCCAGCCTCGGGCTGACCTGGGTTTTCACGTCGGATTTTTTCAGCACGCTGATACGCGCCGGGTCGTCCGAATAGATCTGGTTCGCGGGATTGCGGTAATTGGACGGATACCGGTTCTTCGGATCGAAATAATCGAAACGCAGGCCCACGTTCACCACCATGAGGTCGAATTCCATCTTGTCCTGAAGGTAGGCGGACGCCTGCACGGGCTTTTCATGATAGAGGTCCGTGTGCACGCTTTCGTTGGCATGAATGACGGGCCTGTAGAAGAGGTACAGGCGCTGGAGCGTGAAAGGATCCTCCAGGTATTCGTTCTCCAGGCCGCTGCCCTCGTATCCGTTCCGGATGCCGTACCAGACGTGCTTCAGGTCGATGAGCGACAACTCCGCGCCGGACTTCAGACTGTGCTGCTTGCCGGCCTGCCAGGTCATGTCCAGCTTGACGCCTGTTTTCTTCTCGTAGAGATTGAAATGGCTCTTGCTCTGCCCGCCCGTATAGAACCAGGAACCGTTGTTCCTCGAATATTCGTCATGGATGTATCTTGAATCCAGCGGATCCCCGAAGAGATAGGAACCGGTCCAGTAATCGTTGTGGGAAATCCTCAGGTCGTAGAAGGCGGACCGGGAGACCAGATGGTTGATGTGCAGAACGCCCAGGGTGGTTTCCGAATGCCAGGAACCGGACCCATCCGGATTGAAACGGGACGCATGGTCGTATCCCTGGCCGGATCCCCTGTTCCAGTTGAGCGCGCCGGATGCCTTGAGCGACGGGCTGAACCGGAACGTGAGCTTGCCGTATCCGGAGTACCCTTCGTACCCGTTCATGGGCACCAGCGAGCTGTCGCCCGTGTGATTATAGGCCCACTCGGATTGGTTCTGGGACGTGAAATCGCTGAAATCCGCCGGATTGAACAGGCGCATGGCCGAGAGATGCCCCATGTCCTTCTGCCAGCGGAAATTGGATACGAAGAACACGCGGTTCTTCCAGACCGGACCGGACAGGGCGGCCTTGAAATCACGTATCCGGTCGAATTCATCGTTCCTAAGGCCCTCGAATATATGCTTGTGCGGTGTGATGTAATTGCCGAAATGGATGGAGGCGTCCCCGTCCAGTCTGTTCCCGCCCTCGCGCGTGACCACGTTCACCACGCCGCTCATGGCGTCGCCGTATTCCGCGTTGAACGTGCCGGTGATGACTTCCACGTCCTCCACGATTTCGGGATTGACGTCCGAAGTCTTGCTCGAATGCGAGTAGGCGTCCGTGACCGCCACGCCGTCGATCATGTACGTCACTTCATTGGAGCGGCCGCCGCGGAAATGCCCGCCCACGACTCCGGGCTGCATGGCCACGACTTCTCCGATGCTCTCAGCCGGCAGATTCTCGATATCCTCGGCCGAGATGTTCCGGATGGAGCTGGTCTGGTCCTTTTTCAGAACCATCTTGTCCGCCCGCACCGTCACCACCTCTCCCTCCAGAATGGATGCCGGAAGTTTGAATTCGACCGGAACCGTGCGGTTCACGGATACGCGCACCTGTTCGATGCGCACGGGCGAATATCCGATCATGCGCGCCTCAACGGTATAGGCCCCGGGGGGCACATTGATGATGTAGAATTCTCCCTGCGCGTCGCTCGCAGCGCCGAGAGGCGTCCCCACCAGGAGGATGTTCACGCCCGTGAGCGGTTCATGCGAGGAAGCATCGCGCACAATGCCCGTGATTTTCCCTGTTGTTTGGGATAAGACGCTTGCCGCCAGAATGAAAATCATTCCGGCCAGAAGACACAGCCGCTTCCGTTCTTTCTGCTTCATGCAAGACCTCCTGCTGCTGCCAGGTGGTTTTCGGAAACCGTTTTTATGAACTGAAATAGTTTTGAATAAAAATCCCCGCCGCGAGCCAAAAGATCAAAGGAACGGCAGAAGCAGGGTATTCTTCGATCTTTTTCGAAAAAGACCTTTGCATTCATCCGCTCACCCCGGGATAAGGCCCGGGGTAAGCCCCGCGGCAAGACGCGGAGACTGCGCCCGCTGACAGATTAAAGCTTCCCGGCAGGGCTCTGCCGGGGAATCTTCGATCTGCAAGGAAAAGACTTTTAGATTTCGCTGTCAGATGCACCTCGGGGCATGCAGCCATCAGGGTATGCAGGCAAGTTGCGGTACAGTACGATGCTCTGTTTTTAAGGGTTAACACAGCAGTTACACCAAATGTAATCGTTTACTTGAACGTTTACTGCAAAATAATTAAATCTTCCTGTTAAATCAAGCACAATTTCACCTGTCCAGGAGACCAAGGGTACGCTCACAATCCCTGGCGCCGGTTTTATTCCCTGTGTTCCTGTACGCCAACATCAGATCTCTGAGCAGGTCCGGATGGGCCGGGATTTTTTCCCTCGCCTCTTCGAGCACAGGGACAGCCTCCTGATACCTGCCCTGCCGGACGAGTATGGAACCCGCGAGCCGCAGGGCCAGAGGGATCTTTTCGAGTGCGAGACTCTTTTCAAGAAGTGCAAGGGCGGAATCCGGAAGAGAAGCCCGGAGAAACGCCCTGGCCCTGTCCAGATACGCATAGGCTTCGATGAACACCAGACGGGTGATGGCGTCATACTCGCGATTGGCGCTTGTCACATCTCCGAGGGATTCATGCCGCCCGGCGAGTACAAAATGCGCCTGCTCCGGCGTCATCCTCTGGAAGAGGACTTCCAGCGCCAGGGCCTCGATTTCGTTCTGGGGTTTGAAATCCGTCAAATACCGGTTCTCCGTACCTGCAGGCCTGAACGGCCAGCCGCTTTTGAGCTGGCTGATCATAAGCGATGCGACCGTGGAATCAAGCCGCGTCATGGGCCAGTATCTCTGGACGATATCCGCAGGAACAGCCGGTACCCTGTCCCATCCGTCTCCGATCCAGCGGTTCTTCTTCATGGACCGGTAAAAGGCGTCCGCCATGAGAAAGGCTCCCTCCCGGTTCGGGTGTAGATGGTCCGTCATCAAACTGTCGCCGATCAGACCATGCGATGCCGCTTCTCTGAAAGCCGCTTTCATGGGAATCACAGGAACATGAAAGTCAGCCGCAATCCCGTGTATGATGCGGTTGAAGGATTCAGGAGCCCTGAACCGGAGGCAATCCAGATCCCTGGCCCATTCAAAAAGACTGTCCGCCTCCCGGTATCTTCCGCACGCCGCCATGGACAGGGCCCTGCTGAACACGCTGTCCGCCCCCGGCCATGGCCCGGACTTTAACGAAACAAACGGAGCCTGTCCGGCCGTGTTGCTGACCAGCTCGCTGATCATCACCGGAACGCCGGCTTTGCGGGCCATGCGCAGCATGGACCTCAGGTTCCTTTCGAATTGCCTCTCCCCCTCCGTGAACAGGCTGCTCCCGAGGGGAATGATCCGCTTCGCAGCCAGTCTTTCCATGAGCGTTCCGAACGGGTTCACCTCTGCACCGTTGGTCAGCCGACCCCGTATGCGGGCCGCCTTCGCGAGGATGTCCCGCATCGCCGGAACAATGCGGAAACGCCGCAGCCGGAGATAGGCGCGAACCAGCCACGAATGCCCCGGCGATTCGAAGGATCCCACTCCGAGCGCGCCGTAATATTCGTTGTGCCCGGCATAGATGAGGATGCCGTCCGGTTCCTTGTCCAGAATCTCCTGCATGAAATCAAGGAGGGTGTATGTATTGACCGCAGTCAGTGCGGTGTTCACCATTTCGATGCGCCTGCCGGGGAAAGTGTCCTGAAGCCTGTGCTGAAGGATCCGGGAGAACATCAGGATGTTCCCGTAGGGGAAACCCAGGGCCGTGGATCCCCCCATCACAAAAATTCTGAAGACATCGCCCGTCTTGTTTTTCAGAAAAACGTCGTTGGAGGGAAGCGGGAGGGTTGACTGGCGGAAAAAGATGCGTTTCCCCACCTTTGGATTGACACGGTAGTATTGCTCGTACGGGGCTTTTGCATCCACGAACAGGCGCAGGTCTCCGCCGTAACGGGCCATGCGGAGAATCCCTTCGAGCAGAATCAGGACGACCAGGGGCAGGGCTGCCATGGCCATCCTGAAAAAAGCGGCCTGAAAGATCCGGCCAGCAGGGCTCATGGGAGCTGTTGATGAATCTGACGGAGAGCGCATTTTCCGGGATAAGCGGGCGAATACAAATGTTTTTTTCTTACAGATCGATGATCCCCCGCCGCTTGCGGCGTGAAGCTTCAATTTCCGCAGCGGTTTTCCGGATCATATCCCAGGCGGCCTCCACATGCCGCCGCCCGGTCCCTGTCTGGCCGATGCAGAAACGAAGGGTGTGAAGGCCGTCCAGCACGGTATGGGTCAGATACAACCTGCCGCTGCCGTTCAACCGCTCGAGGAGCTCGCGGTTGAATGCGTCCCCGGCCCTGTGACGGAAGCAGACGAGATTCAGCGGGACCGGCGCGGCCAGTTCGAAATCATCCGAGGATTCCACGGCCGAGGCGAACATCCGGGCCAGTTCCACATGCCTGCGGACATGGAAACGCAACCCCTGAGCCCCGTACCAGCGCAGCACAAACCAGAGTTTCAGGGCGCGGAAACGCCTCCCGAGCGGGACCTGCCAGTCCCTGTAATCGATCACGGCGCCGGATTCCGTGGCCTTGTTCCGCAGGTATTCCGGCAGGATGCTGAGCGCCCGGATCAGGCTCTTTCTATCCGACACGAAGAAACAATCGCAGTCGAAATTGGTGAACATCCATTTATGCGGATTGAAACAGAAGCTGTCCGCCAGCTCGAGCCCTTTGAAGAAACGCCGGAATTCCGGGCACACGGCCGCGGTCCCGGCCATGGCGCCGTCCACATGCAGCCACAACCCCGCTTCTTTGCATATCCTTCCGATCTCCGCAACAGGATCCATCGCTCCGGATGACGTGGTCCCGACCGTGGCGCAGGCAAAGGCCGGGACCAGTCCGGCCTTTTGATCCTCCCGGACGGCGGATGCCAGCGCATCCGGACGCATGGCGAACGTCCGGTCCGTATCCACAAACCGGATGTTCGACCTGCCGATGCCTGCAATCTTCACCGCCTTTTCCACGGACGAATGGGTCTGGGCGGTCGCGTAAACGGTCAACCTGCCTTTGTATCCGCGTTCGTTGGAGTCGAGGTCCGTGGCCCTCTCCCGCGCCGCCAGCAGGGCGCAAAGCGCTGCGCTGGACGCGGAATCCTGGATCACGCCGCCTCCGGCCGAATCCGACTTGAAACAGCCGGGGAGCCCGAGCAGGTCCGCCGCCCAGTCGAGCACATGGGTTTCGAGTTCCGTGCAGGCCGGGCTCGTGGCCCAGAGCATACCCTGAACGCCGAGACCGGCTGAAACCAGCTCTCCGAGTATGGAGGGAAACGAATTGTTCGCCGGGAAGAAGGCGAAGAAATTGGGGGACTGCCAATGCGTGATGCCGGGCAGCAACCGGTCGAGATCTGCGAGCAGGGTCCTGAAATCCTCCCCGCGCTCCGGAGGATGCTCAGGCAGGAGGCTCCGGATCTCTCCCGGTTTTAATCTCGACATCACAGGGAAGGATTCAATACGGTCGAAGTAATCCGCGATCCAGTCGACAACCTCCCTGCCCCATTTCCGGAATTCATCCGGTGTCATGTGGCGCCTGATTGCGCCTTTGGATCCCGAGGCAGCCGGAGGCGGACCTGCCGACCGCCCTGCCGGAGGGGTTGCCCGCCTTTTTTCCAACGGAGCTTCCCCGGGTTTTTTCAATGAGACTTTTTTCCCCGCCTGCCTGCGCCCGGGCCCGGATTTGTCCGCCTTTTTCCGGGTATGGGACACGCCTCTCGGCCGCTTCAATACCGCCTCCTTTGGATGAGCGCCTCCAGGTACCTGGATTTCATCTGCCTGCTCGCCATGGCCTGTTTGACCGGAGGCAGCTTCAAAATCACACCCAGAAGCGCAGCCAGGGCGCGGTGGCTCCACAGCACCCTGTTGTCGAAAATGAGGTGCTGGAGCTTTCCGCGCTCGATCGCCATGACCACGGCCTTGTGCGCGCCGTCCAGGGGCGTGATGATTTTCTCCTCGCGCGGTTTCAGCCGGATGCAGCTCCGGCTGCAGGCTCTTGCGCAGAGGCCGCATCCCAGGCACACGGACGGATCGAGTTTCGCAATTTTGCGGCCCGGCCGCGACGGGTCGTTTGCGGAAACCAGGGTCATGGCCTCGACCGGGCAGATTTCCACGCATTTCCCGCATCCCGTGCAGCCGTCCGTCCCGATCTCCGGGATGAAACGCGTGGTGTGTATCGGATGGAGCACGGCAAAACGCCGCGCCGCGATCATGGCCTCGCAGCAGCATCCGCAGCAGTTGCAGATGAAGTTCACCCCCTGCCGCACATTCTCGCCGAACTGGACCAGGTTGTGGGCATAGGCCCGCTCCAGCAGGTCGATGCCCTCCGCGACGTCCACGGGACGCGCATGCCCGTATCTGGAAAGGGACGCGGCCGCGTTGTTGAACGTCATACAGATGTCGAGGGGCGCGTCGCAGGCGCGTCCGACATGCTGCATCTTGTGGCGGCAGTAGCACAGGCCCACGGCGCGGTGAGATGCGGACCGGATCACCTCCGAGGCGCGTTCGTAGTCCAGAACCATCAGCGTGTTCTCCCCGCTCAGGGCGGGTTCGTGGACGAATGTCCTGCCGAGTTGGGTCTCTCCCTGGGTGAACAGGGCGCGGATGAATTCCTCCTCCACGTTGAGGTACTGGTAGAAGAGTTCCGCCAGCATCTTCTGGTCGATGTCCGTGCGGACGCGCATCATGGAGAATTCGAAGAAACCGGCCATGGGCGGCGGGAGCGTATAAACAGACGTCCCGTCATGATCCGAATCGACCAGCAGGGCGCGCGACGCCAGCTCGTCGAGAACGGCCTGCGCGTCTCCGGGCTTCATCTTCCAGATTTTGGCGGCTTTTTCTGCGGTAAAAGGCTTGATGGGGAGCAGCGAAACAAGACCCGCCTCGCGTTCGCTGAAGAGAATTTTCAGAATCCGGTTCAGCAGGTCTGAAGGCGGGGCGCCCTGTGGAAAACGGTTAAGCCTGCGGACAAGGGCGGGATATCCGGATTTTTGCAGATGATGAGCCATCCCCGTCTCAATAATGAGTTCGGATGATGCCGCCGGGAGGCATTCGGCGGATTCAAAAAAGCCTATGCGACGGGAGTGTCCGGGCCTCTCTCGTTCATCCGTTCGAGCAGGAGGTACAGGGCCTGCGTGCCGAGGTTTTCATACCCCATGGCCATGGCGGCCACGTACAGCTTGTTGGCCAGGGCCAGCCCCGGCAGCGAAAGCCCCAGCTGCTTCGATTCCTCTATGGCGATGCCCATGTCCTTGACAAAATGCTTGATGAAAAAACCGGGCTCGTAATTGGAAGCCGTGATCCTGCGGCCGAGAGTGTTGATGGCCCAGGATCCGGCAGCGCCTTTTCCGATGATGTCGATCACCGCCTCAGGTCCCAGGCCCGACCGCGCCGCATAAAGCAGCGATTCCACGGTCCCGATCATGGTCGAGGCGATCAAAATCTGGTTGCACATCTTCGTATGCTGGCCTTTCCCGGGCCCGCCCATGAACGCAATGGTTTCTCCCATGAGCTTGAAAAGGGGAAGGATTTTGTTGAAGGTCTCCTGGGTTCCGCCCACCATGATCGCCAGTTTGGCCTCCCTGGCGCCCACATCGCCGCCGGATACAGGCGCGTCCAGAGCCTGCACGCCCTTCTTTTCAGCTTCCTGAAAAATCTTTTCCGCCAGAGAGGGTTTGGATGTGGTCATGTCAACCAGCACGGTTCCGGACTTGGCGGCTGAGAGGATTCCGTTTTCGCCGAGAACAATCTGCTCGACGTCATCCGGGTATCCCACCATGGTGAAGACGACATGGCTTGCCTCAGCCACGGATTTTGGATTTTCGCACCAGGCCGCTCCCTTGGCGATGAGCGGTTCAGCCTTGGCCCTGGTCCGGGTGAACACCGACAAGGAATGTCCGGCCTTCAACATATGGCCGGCCATGGCGCTCCCCATGACGCCCGTTCCGATCCAGCCGATTTTTTCGGAATGCATAACGCTCCCTGTTGAGACACTCGGAATGATTTCACATTTGATATAGGATAAAAAATATTCCTTTCATTGTCAAATCATTTCATCTTTCAAGATCCGCATCCCGGCGAGCGGGTTCAGGCGGCCTCTATGCAGTGCGCAGCAGGGAATTCTTCAATCCGCATGTTGAAACTTTCCCTTTCCGCCCTTTTGCCCGGTCATTCCGCGGATGGACGGGCCGTTCGTTTCATAGGGGCATGCGCTTTCGCTGACCGCCGGTTCAGCCGGAAAAGTTCCCTGTCAACCGCCGGCCTCCGGACGCTTCCTGAGCTTCTCGAGCGCGGTCTTCACCTGAGCCCTCACGTCCCGGCGTTCCTTTTTCTTTTTCAACAGTGCCTCGAGGGGCTTCACCGCGCGGCTGTCCCCGATTTCGCCCAGCAGGCGGGCGGCGCGGAAACGCAGGGTCCACACCTTGCTGGAAAGTGCATCCAGCAGGGGCGGCACGCTGCGTTCGCCGAAATTATGCAGGCTGATTTCCGCGCTTTCCCGGACAATCCAGTGCCTGTCCGTCATGGCGCGGATCAAAGGCGAGATGGACCGGTCGTCACGGAAATTGCCCAGCAGCATGGCGGCCTGGGAACGCACATCCCGGTCCGGATCCGAAAGCGCGGCCAGGGCATACTCGAGCGCAGACGGCCGCCCGACACCGATCTCCCTCAGGAACCTGACGGCTTCGGCGCGAACATAGGGATCGCGATCGTTTTTCGCTGCCTCGATGAGGGGAGCCACCGCCTGCTCCGAGGCGTTTTTGCCCAGGCCCCTAACCGCTTCCAGCCGGACATTGGCGGATGTGTCCGTCAGTGCCTGCATGTAATGCGGGAGCGCGGACGGATCGTTCATTTCCCTGAGCACCAGCAGGCATCCGCACCTGGCCCATGCGGCTCTTCCCACAGAGGACAGGGATTCGTCCGCAGCCTCAGCGATGCGGGGATGCGCGGATCCGGTGAGCTTTTTCAAAACGCCGACCGCCCGGTGATCCTCGAGCGCGCCCAGCGCGCGTATCGCCCGGATCTGGTTGAGGAGGGAATCGCCGGTTGCAGCCTTGAGAAGCGGCTGAATATTCATCCGTTTGACCGCCAGACGGGGAACAACCGCGTCTATGACCTCCGGGCCGAATTGGACCAGGGCCCTTGCGGCCGCCAGGCGGATCACGAAATAACTGCTGGAGAGATGTTCAATGAGCGAAGGGATGGACGCCGTATCCTTGATGTCTCCCAGAGTCAGGATAATGGCCCGTATGACGAATTTATTCTTTTCATGCCGGAGCGCATTGAGCAGGGGCTCCGTGCTGCTCTTCCCGAACCCGACCAGGGACCGGATCGCCTGGGCCTGAACGGTCTCCATGTTGTCCGCCAGGCAACGGAGTAGCGGTTCGATGGCCTGGGTGTCCCGGATTTCGCCCAGAGCCTGCACCGCCGCCCGTCTGACCCACCAGTTGCCGTCATCGAGCCTTTCGATCAGGGGTTTGACCGCGGCCCTGGACGCAATCCGTCCCAGCGTGCTCGCGGAATTCTCGCGGATGCGGCTCGATGTGCTTTTCAATCCCTCAAAAAGCAGGTCCACGACGAGGTCGCCGAGTTCGGCCACGCCTTCGATGGCCAGTTCGATGATTTCGCGGTCCTTCATGGCGAAAAGCCGGATCAGGATAT
>JAFGEX010000140.1 GCA_016931355.1 bacterium | reverse complement strand
GCCCTGGTCAAGAAGGCGTTCTCGGACGAGTCGCTCGGCGGGATACGGCTTTCCTCCGCCAACTCGATCAACATCGGGCGGCTTCTCCCCCAGATCGTTTATTATGTATACGCCTATGTAAAGACCGCAAAACCGGGCGAACCCATGATCGTCTCCATCCCTTCCGGCAATTTCGGAAACATGATGGGCGCCCTGCTGGCCATGCGCATGGGGATTCCGTTCCGGAAAATCGTGATCGCCACCAATGCGAACGACGAGGTGCCGGTGTTTCTGAAGACCGGGGGATACCGGAAAATCGTCCCGTCCCGGGTCTGCATCTCGAACGCCATGAACGTCGGCCATCCGAGCAATTTCGCACGCGTCATCAACCTTTACGGCGGGCACATGGACGAGACAGGCATGCTGCATCAGAAACCCGACCTGGCCGCCATGCGCAGGGATCTGTTTGCCGTGAGCATCGGCGAACAGGAAACACGGGAAACGATACGGAAGGCCTGGCAGGAACACCGTCTCCTGCTCGAACCGCACGGGGCGGTCGGATGGGCCGGTCTCGAAAGTTATCTGGCCATGGAAAGCGCGGACATCCCGGCTGTTTCCGTGGAAACAGCGCATCCGGCCAAATTCCCGGAGGAAATCAGGGGCATTCTCGGCATGGAGCCGGACATCCCGCAGAGTCTGCAGGGTATTGAAGACAGGGATGAATACATGCTGAACATCGAAAACCGTTACGACGCATTCCGGGATCTACTCGTCAGGACCTACGCATCATGAAAAGCATCATCTTGCTCGGCGACGGCATGGCGGACGGGCCGGTCGCGGAACTCGGAAACCAGACGCCTCTGGCCGCAGCCCGCAAGCCGGCCATGGACCGCATTGCCCGCGAGGGCAGATCCGGCCTTTTCCGCACCCTGGAGCCTGGCATGTCCTCCGGTTCCGCAGCAGCGAATCTCTCGGTGCTCGGATATGACCCCAGGGTTCTCTTCCCCAACGGAGACGGCAGAAGCGTGCTCGAGGCAGCCAGCCTCGGCATTGAACTCGCGGCGGAGGACCTCGCCCTCCGCGTCAATCTCATCACGATCGAAGACGGGAAAATCAGAAGCCATTCATCCGGGCATATTTCGAGCGCCGAATCCCGGATCCTCATCGAAGCGCTCGCGCTCCGGTTTCGGGACCGCGGTATCCGCCTGGTCCCCGGCCTCAGTTACCGTCATCTACTGGTCGTGCCTGGAGGCAACCCCGCCCTGTCCTGCACGCCGCCGCATGATCATCTGGGATCCGCATTCGAACCATTGCTGGTCAGACCCGAATCACCGGAGGCAAAGCCCACAGCAGACCTGCTCAACGGATTAATCCGGGATTCCCAACCCTTACTGGACAGCCATGAAGTCAACCGGGAAAGAACAGCAACGGGAAAGCTGCCCGCCAATTCCATCTGGCCCTGGTCTCCTGGGATCAAGCCTCAAATACAAACCCTTCAGGAGCGTTTCCGGATTTCATCCGGAGCGGTCATCTGCGCAGTGGACCTGATCAAGGGTATCGGCAAATACGCGGGCCTCGAGGTGAAGGACGTCCCGGGCGCCACGGGCGGTTACGACACGGATTACGAGGCCAAGGCGGATGCCTGCCTGGAGGCGATCCGTTCACACGACCTCGTCTATGTGCATGTGGAGGCTCCGGACGAGGCCGGGCATGAGAAAAACGCAGTACTGAAAAAGAAATGCATCGAGGACCTGGACAGCCGCCTGGTTGCCAGGATTCTGGACGGGCTGGGCGATTCCATACGCGATACACGCATCGCCCTGCTGACCGACCATCCGACACCTGTGGCCACAGGCGCGCACGGAAGGGACCCGGTGCCAGTTTCCATCATGGGGCCCGGATTCGAGCCGGATGGAATTGACCGGTACGATGAATCATCCGCTTCCCGGGGACAACTGGGGATGCTGGCGGGGGATGCGTTCATCAAGCTGATCCTGAATGTTTAACCGGAATTGAATGACATTTCCGATTGATGATGGACGATTGACGATTTTCGATTGTGTTTGGATTGCGGTAGCTTGCTGCCGCGTGAAGGGAGATAAATATTTTTGATTTCGAATTGCGTATTGCGGATTGAAATCACGATCTTTTCTTTTCAAATCCACAATCAAAAATCAGCAATCAAAAATTCGCAATCCCTGAATCCCCATGCAAAAAACCCGAAGCACGATGAACATTCCAAACCGGAGCGAATCCATGCCCAAACTCAACCCCCAGGCCGAAGAGATCAACCAGACCCTAAAAAAGGACAATCCGGTCATCTACAGGCTTCTGTCCGACAGGGGCCGCGGTTTCTATTTCCCGAAATTGGGGATCATCAAGCAATCCGCGGATGCGAAGGGAAAACGCATCGACGCCACGATCGGCATCGCCACCGAGGATGACGGCTCCCCGCTCAGGCTCGAATCCATATCCGGAAAAATCGGGCTTGATCCGAAGCATGTATTCCCCTATGCGTCGAGTTACGGGCTCCTGGAGCTGCGCAAGACATGGCAGGAGCTGATCCTCCGGAAGAATCCTTCCCTGAAGGAACGGATCAGCCTGCCTGTTGTCACGCAGGCGCTGACGCACGGCCTCAGCGTGGCCGGATCCCTTTTCCTGAATCCGGGAGACCGCATCCTCATCCCGGACAAGTTCTGGGGCAATTACCGCCTGATCTTCGAAAACATGTACGGCGCAGCGCTCATCCCCTTCAACACGTTCAAAAACGGCGGATTCGACGTGGAGGCGCTGCAGGCCGCCCTGTCGAAGGAAAAAGGGAAAATCGTCCTCTTGATGAATTTTCCCAATAATCCGGCCGGATACACGCCCACCGACAAGGAGGCATCAGCCATCGTGCAGGCCATAACGGAAAGTGCGGCAAGCGGAAAAGACATTCTGGCCGTCATGGACGACGCCTATTTCGGCCTCGTCTATGAAAAGGGCATATTCAGGGAATCCCTCTTCGCCCTGCTCGCAGGCGCGCATGAGAACATCACTGCCGTCAAGGCGGACGCAGCAACAAAGGAAGAATATGTCTGGGGGCTTCGCGTCGGATTCCTGACCTTCAGCTCAAAAGGCATCACGGAGCAGTCCTGCGCCGCTCTCCAGGAAAAAACGGCCGGCATCGTACGGGGATCCATATCCAATGCATCTCATCTGTCCCAGAGCCTGATTCTCCAGGCCCTGTCCTCCCCCTCTTATGCGAATGAGAAGGCGGCGAAGTTCGATCTTCTCAGGAAGAGGTATGAGAAGGTAAAGTCCATTTTCAGGGAGCATGGCGGGCGGTATTCGAAGTATTTTTCACCATTGCCGTACAATTCAGGATATTTCATGTGCGTGGAACTCGCCGAAAACAGAAATGCGGAAGATGTCCGGCAGATCCTTCTTAAAAATTACGATACGGGCGTCATTTCCCAGGGCAGCCTGTTGCGCGTGGCCTTCTCCGCCACTCCGACGGACCTCCTGCCTGAGGTGTTCGAGAATATTTTCAAGGCCTGCGGGGAATTGGGGTGAAGGGGAAAGACGTGCTTCGGGCATCGTTCTTCGGGCTTCGTGAAAAAATGGGGCTCGAGATCGGGATTCGGGGATAGGAGTCCTGGAATTTTTGATTGCTGATTTTGGATTGCTGATTGAAAATCTTTAAAATCAAAAATCCGCAATCCACAATCATAAATTTTTCGTCAATCGTCAATCTTCAATCGTCCATCGGCAATGAAATCGGTTCTGTCATCCCGGGATCATATCGCGGATTATTTCACAAAGCGCATCATCATCGTTTTCCGAACGGATAATCCGGACTCCCTTCCCCATCGCTCCCCAGACACCCGGATCCGTGTTGATGTAAATCACAATCGAGCGGACGCCCAGCACGCCTGCCAGATGGCTCGGCCCGGAATCGTTCCCGATGTACAAACCGGCGCCGGAGAGCGTATCAGCGAGTGAAGAAACGTTATCAGGAATGACGGTTTGACCAGCCGGAAAATGAGGGGCCATTCCCCTCTCCATTTCCGCAGGCCCGAGGATGTAACGGATGTCTTTGAATCCGAGATCCCGCAGTCTGTCCGCGAGTCCCAGATAAAAGCCCGGCTCGAAGCACTTTGCAGTCCCGCCGCTGCCCGGATGGATGAAAACAGGGCCGTTTGCGGTTGTGTTCAACGGGAACAGGGAATGGATGTCTTCAGGAACATGAAATCCGAATGCTTTCCCGATCTCCCTGCAGTAATGCAAACCCAAATGATCACCCTGCAATGGAAAAGGCTCCAAGGCCACAACCGGAAGGATCGAATCCCGTCGCAACAGACCGGCTGCGGCGTCTGCAGAACGGATCCATAACACAGCCCCGTCCAAGCCGGTGAGGCCGGCCGGCACATCGGTTCCGTTGAAAAAAGGGATCATCTCCCTGGAATCCGCATCCATGCCGGAATCCAGATATCCCATCCGGACAGCCAGCCGCAGGTATTCCGGCCTGCCGACGCCCACAAAATGATGATTGGGAAAATGGCGTCTGAGAAGCATCAGGCCCGGCCAGGTCAAAATGAAATCACCGAGCCCTCCTGCATGGAGAATGAGAAATTTCTTCATGAATGGACGGTCCTGAATCTTTCAGTGAGACATCCCCCGGGGCTTACACAGGTGCATGCGAACGGCACTGCAACGAATCCGGAAGGTGCGTCGCGGTTTACAGCGCCGGCTGCCGGAAACCTTCTGGACAAAGCGTCACCCGCAGTACCCTGCAGCCCTGCAGAAAACACATTCCGGTTTCCACTGCCTCTCCGGGCCGAGGACCATGCGCGGCGCCCCGAGAACTTCTTCGAATCCGTTCCTGATCATGAAGTCCAGGGCTGCAGAATTGGATTCCGGCACCACGGTGATCCGGTCCGGGATGCTGTGCTTATGCGCCAGAAGCGCCACTCCTGCTTCCGGGTCCTCTGCGATCACCAATCCTGCGCCGAATGCCGGCAGAAAAAAACCGCATATGTGTCCGGATTGTTCCTCGAAAACCCGGGCGCCCGGGAAAAACTTCCCGATCAGAACGGCCCTGTCCTCTGCAGAAATCCTCCGATCCAGCTCAATCACAGCGGGAAAATCCCGGGTTTCCATCTCCCGTATCCGCGCATCCGCAGGTCCTTCAAGCGTGCAGCCCTTGAAAAAGCGATAGGTGAGAGTCCGCCGGAATCCGAATTTCCGGTAAACGGGCTCGCCCATATCGGTTGCGACCAGGAGCTGCGTCCTGCATTTTTTGGAATGAAAATATCCGACGAGATGCTCCGTGAGCGCGGTCCCGATGCCGCGGCCGCGGAATTCCGGAAGCACGATGATGTTGCCCAGCCAGCCCGCATCGCCGCTTAAAATCCCGTTCGCGGTCCCGACGATCCGGTATCCGGAAACCGCCACAACCGGATAAAAATACGGCTCCCCGAAATGCGTGTTCATGAATCCGCAGATGTCGAAATGCCAGGAATCCGGAGGGAAGCCACGGAGCAGGGGGATGTTTTCCCGCGAAAGAGGTCTGATCACAAAGTCCATTGGATTGTCACCCGGAACAATTGTCAACCGCGCCTGCCCGCAGCACCCAATCACCTCCGGGAGGACCTTCTCAATCGAGACTTACCACAAGGATTGAGCTTATCAAACGGATGGGAATGGACGGTCCTTAAGAAGGTGATGAAGATTGAAGCTCCCCGGCATAGAGCTGCCGGGGAATCTTCGATCTGCAGGGAAACATTTGCTTGTATTCGCTCGCTTACCCCGGGTCAAAGCCCGGGGCAGGCCCCGCGGCAAGCCTAAGGGGAATGCGCTCGCTGTCTGATTCAGATCAAAAACAACTGGAAACAGGAACATCCTCTTGCCGTGATCCAGAGACATGCCAAACGTGCGGGATCCGGCCTATTCCCCGGATTCCTCGTCGAGCCTGTTTTCCTTTCTCTGCTGCGCCAGACGTTTTGCCGCATCGAGCTCCATTTTCCGGAGGCGGATTCCTGCGGGCGTCACTTCCACCAGCTCGTCCTCTGCGATGAACTCAATGGACTGGTCCAGGGACAGCGGTCTGGGCGGCCTGATCGTGACTGTGGTCTCCGCCGTGGAGCTCCTCATGTTGGAGAGTTTCTTTTCCTTGGCGATATTGACGGAGAGGTCACCGTTCCGGTTCCTTTCGCCCACCACCATGCCTGCATATACCGGCGTCCCGACCTCCAGGAAAAGCTCCCCCCTGTCCGCCATGGCGAGCACCGCGTAGGAAGTCACCCGGCCGGGCCTGTCCGCAACCAGGGCGCCTGTCGCACGCTGGGCGATGTGTCCGAACCAGTGCTTGTAGCCCTCGAAAATCGTGTTCATCACACCTGCGCCTTTCGTGTCCGTCAGAAACTGGCTCCGGAATCCGATCAACCCGCGCGAGGGGATGATGAATTCCATGAGGGTTCTGCCGTGCCCGTTGTTGTGCAGGCTGATCATGCGCCCCTTCCGGGCCGCCAGGCGTTCGGTCATGATGCCCACGCATTCTTCCGGGACGTCGATCGACAGCTGCTCGACCGGTTCCTCCGTTACTCCGCCGTTCTCCTTGGTGATGACATGCGGCCTGGAGACCATGAATTCGTATCCCTCCCTGCGCATGGTCTCGATCAGGATCGCCATCTGCAGCTCGCCCCGGCCGCAGACCTCGAAGGCATCCTTGCGCTCCAGGGGCTTGAGCTGTATCGCCACATTCTTCAGCGCCTCCAGCTCGAGCCTGGCGCGGAGATGCCGCGACGTGAGATATTTCCCCTCCCGGCCTGCAAACGGCCCGTTGTTGACGTAGAAAATCATGGAGACCGTGGGTTCGTCCACATGGATGCGCGGAAGCGGCGACGGGTTTTCCAGCGACGTGATCGTATCGCCGATGTGGACGTTTTCCACGCCCGCCAGGGCGATGATATCCCCGGCCTCCACCTGATCCACCGGCGTCCGCGCCAGGTTCTGAAAGGAATAGAGAACGGAGAACTTGACCGGACGCACGGTCCCGTTCTCTTCGCAGAGCGCGTACGGACGGTTCATGGCGAGCGTGCCGTTCATCAGCCTGCCGATGGCGATCTG
>JAFGEX010000139.1 GCA_016931355.1 bacterium | reverse complement strand
ACGACGGCATCCGCTATATGATACGCTCTTCCAGGTCCAGCCCGCTGGACGTCCATGTGATGGTGCCTTCCTGCGTCCCGGCAACTCATCTGGAAACCTCCGGCGCATCGCTCACCGCCCGGGACATACGGGACTGGATGAAACATCCGGCAGTCGCCGGCCTGGCGGAAATGATGAATTTCCCGGGTGTGGTGAACGGGGACAGGCGGGTGCTCTCCAAGCTGGAAGCGGCCTCCGGACGGATCAGGGACGGCCACGCCCCGGGTCTTTCCGGCAAATCCCTGAATGCCTATGTTTTTGCCGGGATCGGATCCGACCACGAATGCTTTACACTCGAAGAGGCTGCTGAGAAGGTCAGGCTCGGCATGATGGTGTTCATCCGGGAAGGCACGGCTGCGAAGAACCTGCGCACCCTTCTGCCCCTGGTCAATGCCATGAACCAGGAACGCTTTGCCTTCTGCACGGACGACCGCCATCCCTCAGATCTGCTGCGGGAGGGCCATATCGATTCCATGTTGCGCGAAGCCGTACGCCAGGGGATGAATCCGGTGACTGCCGTACGGCTCGCCTCGTTCAATGCTGCGCGTTATTTCAGGCTGCCGGAAACGGGTGCCATCGCGCCGGGCTATCATGCCGATATCGCCGTGTTTGACGATTTCGAATCCGTGGCCGTGAAATGGGTCCTGAAAAAAGGACGCCTGGTGGCGCAGGACGGGAAAATGCGGGTACAGGCGGACGTGAAGGCCGCGCCGAAGCCGAAAAACACGGTGCGGATGAAGCCTCTCAGGAAGGCGGACCTCGAGGTGAAGGCCGCCGGGCGGCTCAGGGTGATCGGGCTGATCCCGGATCAAATCGTCACGAAGGCGCTGGTTCTGGAGCCCGAAATCCGCGACGGAAAGGCTGTGAGCAGCCCTGAAAAGGATGTGCTGAAACTGATCGTTGCGGAACGCCACAGGGCGACCGGAAACACAGGCGTCGGATTCGTCCGGGGATTCGGATTGAAAAAAGGCGCGCTGGCCTCGTCCGTTGCCCATGATTCGCACAACATCATTGCAGTCGGAGTGGACGACGAGGATATCCTGCTGGCGGTCCACACTGTAGCGGGCATGCACGGAGGGCTCGTCGCGATTGCGGACGGGGACGTGCTGGAGAAGCTGCCCCTGCCGATCGCCGGACTGATGTCCCTGGAATCCATGGAGGAAGTGGAACGCCGCATCCAATCCCTGAACCGTTCGGCCGTGGGTCTCGGCTGCGGACTGAAGGATCCGTTCATGCAGCTCTCGTTCCTGGCCCTGCCTGTGATCCCGGAACTCAAGCTGACGGACAGGGGACTGGTGGATCTGTCCCGTTTCGATTTCGTGCCCCTGAGCACTGAGACTCCGGCCGCCTGAAGCGGTTTCAGGGTCATGACGGCCTGATGCCCGCGCCTGCTTGACTTTATGGCGCCGAGGTTCTATATTTCGATCGCGAAGGATTTGATTGAAGAAACCGGGAAAACCCATCTGATCACCAACCGCAGGCAATGCCAGCCGGGAGGGAAAACATGGTTAATGTTCTGAAGATGAAGGATGTCATCGATATGGGGATTGAAAAGGAAAAGGCGCGCAGGGACTTTTACGGCCGCGCCGCCGAGACGTTCGATGATCCGGAATTCAAGTCTCTTTTCTTGCAGCTGCGGGATTGGGAAGCCGAGCACATCCGGACTTTCGAGGCCTTTAAAACGGGCGTTCCGGATGAAAAACCCGCAGAGTCTTACACCGGCGAATGGTCCGCCTATCTGGACGCTCTGGTGGACGATCGCCTGTACCGGGATGTTCAACCGGAAACGTTCGCAAAATCCGTTAAAACGCCGGGTGACGCCATCCGGTACGGCGTTTCCTTCGAAAAGGATGCCATCCTGTTTTTTCTCGAGCTGATGCCTTATATTCAACCCGGCGGAAAGGACATTCTCTCGAAGATCATTGAGGAGGAACGAAGCCATATCCGTTATCTGATCCGCTTGAAAGGACAGCTTTCTTGCTAGACATGCTCCGGTACAGGATCAGCCGGACCTTTTTTTCCTTCAGGTGGCGCATCAAGGGGATCAAGGTGTACGCCCTGGTGGGAAGGACAGGCAGCGGGAAGAGTTTTCGCTCCAGGCTGATCATGGACAAACACGGCATCGATCTGTTGATCGATGACGGCCTGCTGATCCGCGGACAGGTCATTCTGGCCGGCAAATCCTCCAAGCGCGAGAAAAACCGGATCACGGCGGTCAAGCGGGCCATATTCGAGGATCCGGACCATGTCGAAAGCGTCAAGTCCGCCCTGAAAAGGGAGCGTTTCAAAAGCATCCTGATCATCGGGACATCCGAAAAAATGGTGGCGCGTATTGCGGAATCGCTGGACCTGCCCTATCCGGATCAGACCATCTACATTGAGGATGTCTCCACGCATGACGACATCGCCACGGCCCGCGCGCACCGGCGTTTCCAGGGGAAGCATGTGATCCCGGTCCCCATGGTGGAGGTCAAGAAGGACCCCTCCCAGAACGTGCTGGACTCGATCCGTTTTTTTCTGAACACGAATCCCATCTTCTTCTGGAAGGAAAAGACGGTTGAAAAAACGGTCGTACAGCCGGCCTTCAGCCGCGGCCACATTTCCGTTTCAGAAAGCGCCCTTTCCCAGATGATCCTTCACTGTGTGGAGGAGTACGACGCCCGATTGAGGGTCATGCGCATCCTGATCGACGAGTTCCAGCAGAACATCAGGGTTGAACTCCGCCTCCAGCTTCCCATCCGCGTGACAGTCCCCGACATACTGGGCGGGTTGCAGGAATACATCATCGCCCAGGTCGAGCGCTTCAGCGGGATCCACATCGACGAACTGAACCTCACGGTGGATGATTTCCAACACGCAACCGCGGGCAGGAAATCTTGAGCGGCGCCGCGGCCGGCGGAAAAGCCAGGGCCCTGGCGCTGGTCTCAACCGGCCTGGACAGCCTTCTGGCGGCCAGGATCACGCAACGTTTGGGGATCGACATCCTGGGCGTTCATTTTTCATTCCGGTTCGATCCCCTCCGGGAGGATCCGGAGACAACCATCGCCCGCCTCTATGAACCCCTTGACATCCCGGTGCGCGTCATCGATGTCAGCGATGATTTTCTCGGCATTGTGCTCAAGCCGGAACACGGATACGGAAAAGGCGTCAATCCCTGCATCGACTGCAAGATCTTCATGTACCGCAGAGCCAAAGCCCTCATGGAAGAGACCGGCGCCCGTTTCCTGGTAACCGGCGAGGTCCCGGGACAGAGACCCATGTCGCAGATGAAACCGGTCCTGTTTCACATTGAGAAGGAGGGGGGACTGCGCGGGCTGGTTGTCAGGCCGCTGGGTGCGCTCGGCCTTCCGGAAAGCATTCCGGAGAAGGAAGGGTGGATGGACCGGGGAAGCCTTTACGGCATTCAGGGCCGCTCCAGGAAGGAGCAGTTGATTCTGGCGGAAAAATTCGGCATCCGCATGTATCCGCAGCCTGCCGGCGGCTGCATCCTGACTGATGCGCAGTATGCCGTCAGGGCGCGTATCCTATTCAGGAACCGCGGCAGGGAGCGGATCCGCACGGAGGACATGCAGCTTTTGCGCCTCGGCAGGCATTTCTGGCCGCGGCCGGAGCTTCACGTCATCGTGGGCAGGGATCTTAAGGACAACGCCCTGCTGGAATCCCTCAACGCCGGTTATTGGCTTTTCGAGGCGGCGGGGATTGAAGGGCCTCTGGTTCTTGCGGACGGGATACAAGGAGAGGAAGACATCCGGCTTGTGGCCGGTATTACGGCCCGGTACATCGGCAAAAAGCACGGCGGTCCCTATCGGATCGTTTTTCAGGGTTCGGGACGCAGCGGCGAGGTGGAGGCTCTGCGCCTCGATGAGGGCCTGGTGGATTCCTGGCGTGTCTGACAGCCTCTCCGGTCCTTCGCCGGGTTAAAACGGTTGACAATCCGTTTTTTTTTCGTTAAATTTTAAAAGTTTGATTTTAATCACAGACGCATCCGGAGGTTCAAATTGGCTCATAAAATCGTTGAAGAATGCATCGCATGCGGCGCCTGTGCGTCGGAATGCCCGGTTGAAGCCATCAGCGAAGGCGATCCGATTTATGTCATTGACCCCGAAAAATGCACGGATTGCGGTTCCTGCGTCGCGGTCTGTCCGGTTGAGGCCATCAAGGCTCCCTGACTGTTTGAACATGTCCCGGAGTCATCAGAAAAATGAAGGCAGAGCGCTTTGCTCTGCCTTTTCTTTTCCGGAATCTATCGGCGGGCCCAAGCGAGCGGATTCAAATGTCTTTTCCCTGCAGATCAGCGGCCACCGGCTCCTTTTCGCTTATCAGCTTCAATCAAGCGGCCGGCGGATGCCGTCATATGACGGGATCCGGACCACGGACAAAATCATGCCCGGCCGTTTCGCCGCCGGGTTGAACCGGTTATTGCGGCAAGGAGGCGGAGAAACATGATCGCCCGCGTCCTGACCGTGGCCGGCTCCGATTCGGGCGGAGGGGCCGGCATACAGGCGGACCTCAAAACGTTCACCGCTCTTGGCGTATACGGCATGTCCGTCGTCACGGCCCTGACCGCGCAGAACACGCTGCGCGTTTACGGCGTGGAACCGGTCCCTCCCGAATTCGTCGGACTGCAGATGGAGGCGGTTCTGTCCGACATCGGGGCCGATGCCGTGAAGACCGGCATGCTGTTTAATGCGGGTATCGTTCAAACCGTT
>JAFGEX010000138.1 GCA_016931355.1 bacterium | reverse complement strand
GGGAAATCAGCGTTGAGGCGGACCGGTTTTATTGGCCAGGAATATACTATTCGATCAAACGCCGTGATGAGGCGGAGCTGCCCGGCACCCTGAACGACCCCTTGAGAAGCCTTTCACAAACCGCTGGGGCTGTGCCGGAAAGCGATTTCACGGGACAATTCGGCGTGCGCGGAGGCGGCCCGGACCAGAATCTATTCGTACTCGAGGGGATCGCGGTTCCGAACCCCTACAGGCTGCGCATGATTCTCGGCGCAGGGGAAGGCCTTCTGAATCCCGTTCTGCTCGAGGACATGAAGCTTCAGGTCAGCGGCTTTTCTGGGGAATTCGGTAATTTTCTTTCCTCAGTTCTCCAGGCGGATCTTGCGGACGCAAGACCGGAGGGAGCAGGGGGGCGTATATCCATCGACATGCTGGAAGCAGGCCTTTCGATACAGGGTCCTGCCGGGAAAGGATCCTGGTCTGCTGCATTCCGCAGGAGCCACATCGACTTGGTCGCAGGCCTGCTCGACGGCCAGACCACATTTCCGAAATTCCACGACAGCCAGGTCAAGACGGTTTTTCCGCTCACGGACCGCCAGACGCTCGTCTTTTTCGGCCTTCATTCCCGCGAGAATGTATCCACGGACATCGGGGAGGATGATTTCGGCATCCGGGAGCATTCGTCCGTGAGCCTTGGCGTGCTCTCCTGGGTCTACCGGGTGGACCGTTCCACGGAAACCGTGACCGCCGGACTGTTTTCGGAAAACATGGATTACAATCTTTTTCAGCATATCGATCATGAACGCGGCCTGATCGACAACCGGTCCCGCACTTTGGTCGTGAGGGAAAAATTTCAGCATCATTTTCAATCAGGCCATTCCGTGCAGCGCGGATTCGGAATCACCATTCAGGAGCCCGATCTTCTGTTCGAGTCGGAGGCGAAAGAGTATGCTTTCGCCCGCAGGGAAGTGCTCCCGAGCCTGCAATTCGACCGGCGCATCCGACAGGTTGAAATGTTCGGCGAGTTGAATTCCGAGTGGACTCCCAGGATCGCCACCAGCATCGGCATCCGGTACGATCTTTCTTCCATGCACTCGGAAGGCGCGTTCAGCCCGCGTGCATCCATCCAGTATATTCTGAATCCAAACTGGACGTTCTATTTCTATTCAGGCATCCATCACCAGTTTCTCAATCCCGGAGCGCTGGTCGAGAGGGAACGGCCGGTTCTGTATTCCTTCGATCCGGACAGCCTTCGTCCCGAGCGCGCCGGTCATCTGGCAGCCGGGCTGCGCACCGGGCTGGCCGGCATGATGATCAAGATCGAAGGTTATTACAAAAAACTCGACCGGCTTATCCTGCCTGAAGGCATGGGATCTTTCTATCCCGTGAATTCGGGCAGCGGTTATTCGCGCGGGATCGAAGTGGAGATCGGGAATCGGAAACCCTTTTTATCAGGTATCTATGCGGAGCTGCATTACGCGTACGGGAAGGCGGCTTACCGGCAAGCTCCAGGCAATGACTGGATCCTGTTCCGGTTCGACAGGAGGCACAGCCTATCTGCGAATTTGTCCTTCAGGCTTTCGCCCGCATGGCAGGTGAGCGCCGTTTACCGCTTCGGCAGTGGCTTGCCTTATAATATCGTCGAGGGCACCTACCACTGGGCTCACTCCTCCGGCTCCTGGAGATTCTATCAGACGTCGGACAGGCCCTCGCTCTTTCCCGATTATCACCGCCTGGATCTGCGAATGGAATATTCCGCTCCGTTCAAGGGCGGCAGATTGAGATGCTACCTGGAAGTTCTCAACGCAACCAACCGGCAGAATCTTTATGAAATCCTCTGGTATGATGAAATGATGTCCGATCCGGATGAAGCGGATGTCACGCGCGATACGGTCACCCGGCATCCCCTGACCATGCTTCCGATTCTGCCCTGGTTCGGCGTTGAATATGAGTTTTAGTCATACCTAACTGAGAAATCCGAAAAAAATCCCGGATCAAACCGAAATTGAAGGAAGAAAGATATTTCCACGGTCTATTTTTCAGGAATCCGATGGTTGATATGAAAGGATAAAGAAATGAAACGGATTATCTTTGGAGGTATTCTTGTGTCGTTATTAGGCATGAACAGCAATGCAGCCTTTTCCCGGCAGCCCCAGATCATCAACGTGCAAGGCCGGAAATCCATGACCCTGAACGGGTACTGGAAGTATCTGGTGGATCCCTATCAGTCCGGCTACTATGATTACAGATTGAATGTCCGGGATCAGCAGGCTTATCAGAACAGGTCCGAGGCTGTTTATCTGGGATACCAGGCGCAGGATCCTTCCGAGCGGGTGGAATACGATTTCGACAGGGCGGATGACCTGATCGTGCCCCGCGACTGGAACTCCCAGAAGGAGAAGCTTTTTTATTATGAAGGCGCAGTCTGGTATTACAGGAAATTCGACTATCAGCCGCCGGAGAACGGGGATCGCCTGTTTATCCATTTCGGGGCAGCCAATTACAGGGCGCATGTGTATCTGAACGGGGAGAAGCTCGGCACGCATATCGGAGGATTCACGCCTTTTAATTTCGAGATCACGGGCAAAGTCAGGCCGAAGGGAAATTTCGTCATTGTGATGGTGGACAACACGCGCGGCATGGACGAGGTGCCCACGGTCAACACGGACTGGTGGAATTATGGCGGTTTGACGCGCGATGTGAGCATCATCGATGTGCCGGAGACGTTCATCCAGGATTATTTCATCCAGCTGTCGCCCGATGACAGGGACCGTATCGACGTTTCCGTCACGTTGAACGGTAAAAACAAGGCGGGGCAGACGGTCAGGATTGAGATTCCGGAAGCGAAAATCAAGGCGGTTTGCACGACCGACGATCAGGGAGTTGCGGCTTCCCGGGTGAGGGTAAAAAATTTGAAATTATGGAATCCTGAAAAACCTTATTTGTACGATGTGAACCTGATCCATCAGAATCATATCCTGACAGACCGGATCGGATTCAGAACCCTGAAGACCGAAGGCACGGAAATCCTTGTGAACGGCAAGCCGGTTTTCCTGCGGGGTATCTGCATTCACGAGGAAAATCCGGTGCGCGGCGGGCGCGCCTGCTCGCGGGAAGACGCCCGTATGCTGCTCGGCTGGGCCAGGGAGCTGGGGTGCAATTTCGTGCGCCTGGCGCATTATCCGCATAGCGAGTACATGGCGAAAGTCGCGGACGAGATGGGCATTATGGTCTGGTCCGAGGTGCCGGTTTACTGGACCATACAATGGCAGAACGAAGACACCTACAACAATGCCGCGTCCCAACTGGAGGACATGATCGCGAGAGACAAAAACCGCGCATCCGTGATCATCTGGTCCGTGGCGAATGAGACGCCGGTTTCTCCGGAAAGGACGGCGTTTTTGAAGAAGATGATCTATCGGGCCCGCAGCATGGATCCGGTGCGCCTGGTGAGCGCAGCACTGGAACGTCATACGAAGCCGGGCACGAAAGGCACCCAGGTCATCGAAGATCCGCTGCAGGAATACGTGGACGTGATCAGCTTCAACCAGTACATCGGCTGGTACGACGGCCTGCCGGACAAGCTCAAGGAAGCAGTATTCGACATCGGATACGGAAAACCGGTCATTGTCTCCGAGTTCGGCGCAGGCGCGCTGCAGGGCAATCACGGCTCCCGGGATGCGAGATGGACCGAGGAATTCCAGGAGTATCTGTATGAGGAGACGGTCAAGATGCTGGAGCGGATTCCGCAGCTCCGCGGTGTGACACCCTGGATACTGACGGATTTCCGTTCTCCGAGGAGGCTGCTATCAGGCATACAGGACGGCTGGAACCGCAAAGGCCTGATCTCGCAGACAGGGGACAAGAAAAAGGCTTTCTACGTGCTGAGGGATTATTACAAGATGAAGGAAAAGCAGTTCGGGCGATGACATCCGTCCGTCGCCCGGGATTGTAAAATCCCGGGCGATCAGGGCATGAAAACCCCTCCTCCCCTGGGTTCCCGATAAAACATTTCGGGAACGACAACGCACCGAACAACATCCCAAGGGACGTTGCTGTGGTCATTCCCGCAATCTGCAGGCGGCAATCCATTCTTTTCAAGCTGAAATTCACGAAAGCATGCTTGGCATTTCTCAAAAAAGTTGCCCTTTCCTGGATCCCTGAACCAAACATTTTGAAGGCAGACCCAGACAGAACATCTCGGTGATGACAACGCCTCCTGAAACCGCAGTCGTTCCCGCAATTTAACATACCCAAAAATTCTATTGAACGGATCAATCTAATTCCTTATCATGCTCAAAATCGGAAGATAACGGAGGACCGGCCATGGTGCTCGAACCGTTCAGGCCTCGGGATCCGGGCAGCAAATACAGCATCGCCAACTTCATCACGATCATCCGGCTCATCGTGTCGCTGAGCTTTTTCGCCCTGGCCGTTGTCCGCGACAACCCCACGTACAACTATATCGGCTTTTTCTTCCACTGGCTGGTGGATTTCCTAGACGGCCTGTGCGCCCGGAAGCTGAAGCAGGAAACCATCCTGGGCGCAGAGATGGACATCATCGTGGACCGGGTGGAGATCCTGTTTTTCTTCGTCAACCTCTTCCATTTCAAGCCCGAACTGGTTCCGGCCGGCACCCTGTACCTGATCGATTATGCATTCGTGGATTTTTACCTCAGCTTCCAGTTCAACAAATACGGCATCATTTCGCCGAATTATTTTAACAAGGTGGACAGGACCATCTACTTTCTGAACTACAGCCCGGTCGGGAAATTCTGCAATTCCAGCGTGCCCACGCTCATGCTCATCTTTCTTCCCGGGCTGCACCCCATAGCCGGCTTCCTGGCCTGCATCCTCATCGGGGTCAAGGTTTTCTCCGTCATCAGGCTGTGGAAGATCCCGCAATCGGCAATCCCGCGATCCCGGGGGCGCAGTGAGGAATAATCCATGACGCCCCGCGCCCAGGTCTTCAAAATCAGCCGGTTTTCCGTGCACGACGGACCGGGAATACGCACAACCGTGTTTCTCAAGGGCTGCCGCCTGCGCTGCGTCTGGTGCCACAATCCGGAATCCATGAAGCCCGGACCTGAGCTTGCCTTTTTTAAGGACAGATGTATTTTCTGCGGCGCATGCAGGCTGGCCTGTCCGGGCCAGGGCCATTGTTTCGAGGCCGGCCGGCATTTCATTGAGAGGACGGTCTGTCTGGCCTGTGGGCATTGCGCGGATGCCTGCGCCTCCGGTGCGCTCGAAATCACGGGCAGGGAAATGGAATTGAAAGGGATACTGGAGACGGCACTCCGGGACATGGATTTTTACATCGAATCCGGCGGAGGCGTCACGGTTTCAGGAGGCGAGCCGCTGGATCAGTGGGAATTCACAGCCGGTTTTTTTTCAGCACTCAGGGAGAGAGGCGTACACACCTGCCTGGATACGAGCGGTTTCGGTTCCAGGCAGTCGCTCGAGGCTCTTCTGCCGGTTACGGATCTTTTCCTGTATGACATCAAGGCCGTCGATCCGGAGAAGCATGTTGCATTGACCGGAGAATCGAACCGGATCATTCTCCAGAACCTGGATTTTCTCATGAATCAGAATGCCTGTGTCGAACTCAGATGCCCGTTGATCCCGGGTCTGAATGATTCGGATGAAGACCTGGCCGGGCTGGCGGATCTGGCTGGCCGTTATCCGGAACTCAAGGGGATTACGCTGCTGCCGTTCCACAACGCAGGAAATGCCAAATACGATCGATACGGCATTCGAAATCCAATGCAGGATCGGCATTCAGCCGGGCTTTCGGACACGGACCGCTGGACCGGTTGGTTCACGGCAGCCGGATGCAATCAGGTAAAAATCTCCTAATGAATTGTTTCAGTTACAGCCGTACAAGCGGCTGAATCATAGCCTGAAAGGAAATGCATACATGATCAGAAAAATCCGGTTTGCATTCGCATCCCTCGCCATGTCGGCCTGCACAGCCCTTGCATGGATTCAGCCTTTGTCCGCCGGCGACACCCAAACCTGTCAAGGCTCCGGATGTTGTGAAAATCCCAGCGGCCTGACGGCCATGCACCATCTCCAAGTCCCCAAGAGCGGCATCGCGCTCGGGGGCATCGGCGCGGGATGCGCGGAACTGCGGCAGGACGGCATCTTTTACCAGTGGCAGATTTTCAACAACAGGCCGCTCGGCGTGGCGGATCCGCCTCCGTTCGACAACAACTCCATGCTCTTCTTCGTCGTACGGTATCAGGAGGAGGGCCGGGAACCCAGGCTCAAGCTCCTTCAGATAGAGGACCAGGAGATATTCGGCGGCATTGAAAATTACGCGCCTGTTTACATCTATCCCTGGATGAGCGGAGTCGCAAAGGTCGAATCGCGTTTCCGTTTCCCGTTCGCGAACCTCACCTTCACGGACCCGGACATGCCCTTTGTGGTGGAGATGGAGGCTTTCAGCCCCTTCATCCCCAATGACCTGAAGCATTCCGCCATGCCTGTGATTTTTACCGACTTCACCATCCGGTTGACCGGGGACAGGCCTGTGGATGTCATGCTCATGGCTTCGTTCCGCAACGCGGCAGGCTACGAAACGGAGGACAAACTGTACAAGGCCCGGCTCAGCATGGAGCCGTGGGGAAAGACGGCCACCATGACCTGCACGGACATGGACACCACCCTGTCTTCGTTCGGGGAAATATCCATGGCCTCCCTTTCGCCGGCAACATCCCATTACCTGGGATGGGGCCATATCCATCCCTACTATGAAATCGTGCTGAGGAATACGCGGCTGCCGGATATCGACGATACGGATGCCCGCAACGGCCTCGACCGCAGCACGGGCAGGCGGCGGGCCATGTATCCCTGCTGGGCAACGCTGGCCGTGTCCGGGCGCCTGGCAGGCGGAGACACGCTCAGGCATTCCTTCGTCTATGCATGGAATTTCCCGAACCGGTACAACGAACCCATGACCGTGATCGAGGGAAACTATTATTCAAACTTTTTCAGCTCATCGGATCAGGCGGCCGTATACGCCGCTTCGAATCATGACCGGCTGAAGAGCCGGTCCCGTGCCTTTGTCAACGGATTGTACGCCACGACCGCGGAACCGTTCGTGCTGGACCAGATCAACTCGCATCTGAACACCTTCATCACGTCGGGTTGGCTGGACAGGTCCGGTCATTTCGGGATTCTCGAGGGGATATTCCCGAAAGAATCATTCCCCTGCGTGGCGACCATCGACGTCTCGGTATATGGATCGATTCCCGTACTCGCGCTTTTCCCGGAGCTTCAGAAATCGACAATGCGCTCCTACAGGGACATGCAGGAGGAAAACGGACTCATCCTGCACAGCCTGTATAAAAATTTCGACCGTGCGAGCATGGGCCGTTCCGAAGTGACGGACCGGCTCGATCTTCCCGCGCAGTACGTCATTCTCGTGCTCCGCGATTATTTCTGGACCGGCGATTTGGATTATCTGAAAGAGATGTGGCCTTCCGTGAAAAAGGCCATCGGCTATGTGCTGAACGAAAGGGACAAGGACGGCGACGGCCATCCGGACATGGAAGGCATCATGTCGAGCTATGACAATTTCCCCATGTACGGCACAGCAGCCTACATCCAGTCGCAGTGGCTGTGCGCGCTCTCCGCAGCAGCGGAAGGCGCGGACATCCTGGGGGACAGGCAGGCCGCAAAGAAGTACCGCGACCAGCTGGTCTCCGGCAAGCGGCTTTTCGAAGAGAGATTGTGGAACGGCGGGTATTACAGGCTTTACAACAGCCCGGCCGGCGAACATCAGGGGACGGACGAGGGATGCCTGACAGACCAGCTTGTCGGCCAGTGGCTTGCCGGACTGCTGGGTTTGGATCCGGTTGCGGAGCCGGAGCGGGTGCGCACGGCACAGAAATCCATCCTGGAAATGTCCTACAAACCGGATTTCGGGCTTCGCAACTGCTCCTGGACAGGAGACCGGTTCTGGCATGACGTGGACAAAGACATCTGGGTGGACCAGGCCAATACCTGCTGGTCAGGCGTGGAGCTGGCCTTCTCGTCCTTTCTGCTTTATCAGGGCTTATACCGGGAGGCCATGGATGTGATACGAACCGTGGACGACCGGTACAGAAAAGCCGGTTTGTATTTCAACCATCAGGAATGCGGCGGGCATTACTACCGTCCCATGTCGGCCTGGGCCATCCTGAACGGCATGCTCGGACTTTCCGGCAGGGGGGATATTCTCTCCTTTTCACCGAATATGCCGGAAAAGGATTTTTGCGTGTTCTTCGCCATGCCCGGTTTTACAGCTCATTATGTCAGCCGCCTGGGTGGAAAGGCTGCGGATATACGCGTGCTGTCCGGTGAATGCAGGTTGCGCGGGCTGAATCTCTCCGGCGCGAATTTTTCCGCGTCCGGATTGAAGGCACGTATCGATGAAAAAAGGGTCAAGGCTGATATTCTGCAGAAGGACGGACAAGCCGTGGTCCGGTTCGGAAAGGAACAGCGTCTGACCGAAGGGCAGGCGCTCAGCGTGGAATAAAACCGGATAAAAAAACAGAAAGGAGTCCGGAATGGATGAGGCAAATGAAATCCGCCTCACAGCCGTGTTCCCTGTGGATCCGCAGATCCTTTACACGGCTTGGCTCAGCTCGCGCGGGCATTCGGCGTTCACCGGGTCAAAAGCGAAAGTGGATCAGAACGTCGGGGGCCGGTTTTCCGCGTGGGACGATTTCATCACAGGCGAAACCGTCGAGGCTGAACCGTATGGCAGGATCGTGCAGAAATGGCGGAACACGGATTTCCCCGAAAACCATCCTGATTCCAGGCTGGAGATCCTGTTCGAGGACGAGCAGGGGCACACGAAAATGACCCTGATACACACCGGATTCCCGGAGGACATGGCGGACGAGTTGAAATCCGGCTGGAGGGAGTATTATCTCGGGCCCATGCGGAAGTATTTCACCCGCCGGACCCGGGAAAAATGGGAGGATGCGTTCTTGTGACATGCGCATCCGGAGTTCCCGGCAGGTCCGCGGCAGCGCCTGATGGACAGAGTCAAAACCAACTATTTTTCAAATCCTCAATTTCCGCTTGATTCCAGCATGGAAAAGAATTATCATTTTAAAATATTTTTATCAGGATGCTCCGGCCCTGCTGAAAATACCGGCAGGCAAGACCGGCGGTGAGCCGCCCGGAGTCCGGATGACCGGCCCTGCCCGCTGAAAGACCAGGCGGTAAGCCGGGCAAAGGGCTGCCCGGGAATCATCATGCGTTCGTATCACCTCCGGGAGGACTTTTCCTTTGAGACTGCAGCAGGAATTGAATGAAAAGACCGGCCGGAAATGGATGGTCCTCCCGGAGGTGATGAACCAGGACTGGTGGACAGAATCCCATTGAAAGGGACATTGGATGAAAACATTCCCCGTGTATGTCGGCAGATGCCGGGAATACAATCCTGAAGCGATCGCAGCCGTGGTCCGAAGCGGGCTGAGAGCCATTGGCTTTTCAAAATCCGTTTCCGGAAAGATCGTCATCAAGCCCAACCTGGTCATGGCCCATCCGAAGGTGGCGACTGAGAGTTACACCAGGCCGGAGGTGGTGGAGGCAGTCGTGCAGGTGATGCGGGAACGCGGGAAGGGGATCGAAAAAATCGATATCGTCGAGAAGTCCGGCCTCGGCGTGAGCACCGCGTCCATGTTCAGGTGGGCGGGTTACAGGAGCCTCCGCAGGCGCTATGGTGTCCGCCTGGTCGCCATGGAGGAGGCCAGACAAAGCACGGTCGTGCTGCGGCGCGGCCGGATTCATCATCATGTTGCCGTCGCCGGGGAGATGGCGGAAAGGGATTTCCTGGTCTTTGTCCCCAAGCTGAAGACGAATGTGCTGTCCCATGCCTATTCCGGGGCCCTGAAACTCAACATCGGGACCGTGGATTCGAAGGAGCGGCTGTTCCATCACAACATGGACCTGCCCCTGAAAATAGCTGATCTTCTGGAAGCCGCGAATCCGGACCTGATTGTCACGGACGGCATACGCATGGCATTCGGCGGCAATCAGATGACGCAGGGGGGCACGGACATCGGTGTCATCGTCGTTTCGACGAATGCGGTGGCGCATGACATGGCCTGCGCCCGGATGCTCAATTTGGATCCTATGCGCATCGACCATATCCGAGAGGCTGCGGAAAGAGGATACGGCCCTTCCTCTTTCAAACAGGTGCGCATACTCGGAGATGTCCCCGTAAAAAGCGTTCAGGCTCTCACGCGGAAACTGGACTTCGGGTATTATCCGGTGGGAAGATTCAAGTCTCCGTTCAGGATCGTTTCAGGAAGCCCTTACTGCACGGGCGGTTGCCACGGTATATTCCTGGACTGGCTTCACATGGTCAAAGACAGGAAGCCCGGGCTGATCAAACGCTTCCCGGCCCTCACCGTGCTGATCGGCAGGGTCGAGGAAGACATCCGGTCCGGAAGGATTCTTCTGATCGGCGACTGCGCGAAAGCCTCGCCCGGCATATCCGGCAAAAAAACGGTCCGCATCGCAGGCTGCCCGCCCACGCACAAGCGCATTGTCCTGGCCATGATGCTCCGCTACGGATTACTGGCGCCTCTGGTCAGGCCCTCGCTCATCATAGACGGATTCGTGCTTTATCCCCTGAAAAAATTGAAAGGCCTGCTGGTCAACCTGGGCCGGTGAGCAGACACATTGATTGTGGAGCCGACTGTGAAAACGGAAACCGCGGACGGATTCATCGAATCCGTCAATCCCGCCACACTGGAACCCGTTCACCGCGTCCGGGCGACGGCCCCCGCAGAGGTCGAGGGCCATGTTCTGGAAGCCAGGCGCGGCTATCTAAAATGGCGGTCAATCCCGCTGAAGAAACGCGCGTCCGTGCTCAGGAAGGCGCAGGCCCTGATGCTGGAACGCTCCGAAGATCTGGCCAGGACCATCACCCTCGAGATGGGAAGGCCGTTCACGGAATCCCTTGTCCTCGAGCTGGAATCATCATTGGACCTGACCGGGTATTACGCGAAGCATGCCCTCCGTTTCCTCAGGGGCAGAAGGGTGCCCCTTCACAATGTTTTTTTCATAATGCGGGACAGCCGGATTCATTTCGAGCCGCTCGGGGTCATGGGCGTCATCACGCCGTGGAACTGGCCTCTGCTCATCCCTGCGGGATGCATCGTTCCTGCTTTGCTCGCGGGAAACGCGGTCGTGTTCAAACCGTCGGAACAGACGCCTCTGACCGGTTTGAAGATCCGCGACCTGTTCGTGGATGCGGGCGTGCCGGAATCCGCGTTT
>JAFGEX010000137.1 GCA_016931355.1 bacterium | reverse complement strand
ACGTTCACGCCCCGGATGATCAGCATGTCATCGGTCCTGCCCTTGATCCGGCTGACGCGCGGCGAGGTCCGCCCGCAGGCCGGACAGGGTTCATGGGTGATGCTGACGATGTCCTTGGTCGCATATCTCAGGAACGGCGTGGCTTCCTTGGTCAGGGTTGTGATGACCAGCATGCCGTCCTTCCCTTCCGGCACCGCTTTCCCGGTCGCGGGATCGACCACCTCCGGCAGAAAATGATCCGCCCAGATATGCAGCCCGTTCTGGCCCGGACATTCGACAGCCACGCCCGGGCCGATGATTTCGGACAATCCGTAGATATCGTAGGCCTTGATGTCCCAGGCAGCCTCGATTTCCCTCCGCATGCCCTCGCTCCAGGGTTCCGCTCCCAGAATACCGATTTTCAGCGTGCTCTTCCTGGGATCCAGGCCCATTTCCCTCGCCTGTTCGGCCAGATAAATGGAATAGGAGGGCGTGCAGGTCAGAATGGTGGTCCCGAAATCCTGCATGAGCTGAAGCTGGCGCTTGGACATGCCGGAGGACATGGGGACCACGGCAGCGCCCATTTCAATGGCTCCGTAATGCACGCCCAGCCCGCCCGTGAACAATCCGTAGCCGTAGGCATTCTGGACCAAATCCTCCCGCGTCCCTCCCGTGCATAGAATGCTTCTGGCCATCACCTCGGACCAGATCTTCAGATCCTGTGACGTATAGGCGACCACGGTCGGCTTGCCCGTGGTGCCGGAGGAAGCGTGTATTTCCTGAACCTGATTCATGGGAACGGCGAACATGCCGAACGGATAATGCTGGCGCAGGGTTTCCTTGTCCGTGAAGGGCAGTTTCTGAAGGTCTTTCAGCGAACGGATGTCCTCGGGTTTCATGCGGATCCGGTCGAAGACGGTGCGGTAAAAAGGCACGTGATCGTAAACATGACGGCTGACCTGGACCAGTCGCTTCACCTGAAGAGCGTTCAATTCGTCCCTGCCCAGATATTCGTTCTCATAGCGCATGACGGATGCTCCATCGTGTACGTTGCGATTGGAAGAGATTAAAGCTTATCCTCGATTTTCTGCTCCTCTTTTTTCCAGCGGGCCCCTTCCTTGATCTCGAGGGGGCTGGGCTCTCCGCCCCGGTTCCAGTTGAGCACGCCGTACACCAGGCATAAAAGGGCGCTGGCAATGCACAAAATATAGACGAGCGCGACCCAAAAATCTCCCAATCCGAGCATGGCGGACCTCCTCTTCTATTCAATGCCTTTGAAGCACTGGTTCAGGTGTTTGTCTCCAGGCGGCCTGCTGAAACGGCTCGCCACAATCGTCACGACAATCGCAAGGGGCAGCGAAACAACCAGGGGATCGACCACCGTCCAATTCGTGCCTGCCGCCAGGGAATCCTTTCCGAACAGGGTTTTACACAGCAGCAGCGGCTGGGACTCCTTCAGATGGATGAACAGGGTCCAGAGCAGGCTGGACAGGAACCCGGCCCAGAATCCCCATAAGGCTCCCGCCTTGGTGATCCTTTTTGAATAGAGCGCCCCAATGAACATCGGCAGGAAGGCGGCTGAGCAGAGGCCGAAAAAGATGGCTGTACCCCTGGCGATGATCGCCGTCCCACCTTCAAAGAAGGCCGGCAACCCCCAGGCGAGGAACAGGCTGATGAGAATGGTGATGAGCATGGCCACCTTGGTGATGATCAGGGTGTTTCCCTTGCCCTTGAACCAGGATTCATACACATCACGGCCCGCCGATGTCCCCATGGTGTGGAACTGCGAGCTGAGCGTGGACATCGCTGCAGCCAGGAGCGTCACCATGAACACCGCGGTGAACCACTGGGGGAACGCCTTGTTGATGTACAGCGGGATGATCTTTTCCACGTTCTTGCCCGCAGCCAGCAGCGAGATCTTCTGGAATTCAGGGTGATGGACAAAGTACACGTTGGTCAGGGCCCCGACCGTGAAAGCCACGCCGGTCATCATGAGAATGAAAACGCCCCCCACACCGACGGCCCGGTTCAGCTCCCGGTTGCTCTTCACGGTCATGAAACGGACGGCGAGCTGGGGCTGGGAAAGCACACCGATCCCGACGCCCAGAACGATTGTGGTGACCAGTTCCCACCAGTAGATCGATCCGAATTTCGGGAAGGATGTCCATCCGGTATGGCCCTTGGCCCCGAAAATCTGAACCGCAGCGGAGGACAGATCCGTCAGTTTTTGATGGGCCGCCGTGACGCCGCCGAGTCTGACATACGTCAGGACCAACAACAGCAGCATGCCGATGAACATCAGGGTGCCCTGAAAGGCGTCCGTGTACATGACACCCTTGAGGCCGCCCATGATGACATAGATCGCAATGATGACCGTAAAAAAGAACAAGGCGGAGTTGTAATTGACCTGCAGAACCTCGGCGATGAACTGGGCGCCGCCCATCAATACGACCGCCGTGTAAATCGGCATGAAGAGAAAAATGAGCAGCCCGGACATGCCCTGCAGGAAGACGGAATCATAACGCTTTCCGAGCAATTCCGGAAAGGTGTGGGCGTTCAGATTGAGGCCCATCATCCTCGTCCTTTTTCCAAAAAAAACGAAGGCGACGAAAATGCCCATGAAAATATTGAGAAAGGTCAGATAGAGGATGCCCATGCCGAAAACCGCCGCGGCTCCTCCGAATCCGACGATGGCGGATGTGCTGATGAACGTGGCGCCGTAGGAAAGGGCCATGATGTAGGGGTGCACGGTCCTGCCCGCGACCATGTAATCCGTTGCATTCTTGGTCCGGCGGTATCCGAGGAAACCCAGATACCCCGTGATGAACAGGTAAACCAGGACGATGGTGCTCAGAAGCATGATATTCACGTAGAGCCTCCTTGTCGATTACCGGATGATTGAACCGATGCCTTCACAGAACGATCAGATGTTGATCAGGATTTCCCCGCGCATAAACGGACCGGAAGTCCTGGGCTTCGGGTAGAAATTCCCCGGTATGAGCCAGTCGAACAGCAGATGGCCGCTCACTTTTTTGTTGAACGCGTACTTAATCCAGCTTTGCACCTCCGTACCCCTCCCCTTTCCGGACGGGCTACCGTCCGCAAAGGTCCGCTCCTCGAATGCGCGCAGCAGGTAAAGATTCGCGATCAGGGTCAGTTTAGGGACCGGCTGGGTCGAATAGGAGAGGTAGGGCGCCAGGATATTGGTCCAGTACGCGACCCGGGCGGCGCCCCGGTTGATTTCGCTCATATGCGAATAGATGTAGAGTTCGCTCCATTTCGGCCACCTGGAAAAAAGCGGATTCCAGCCTTCATTGTCCGCGGTGGCGGGATCATCTCCGGAAAGGCAGTACAGACCTGCGGAAAAAGCGGATTTGCCGGCCGCATCAATCTGATAAGTGCCGTACAAGTACCCCCCGAAGGCCTTGTGGTCCATCGCACCCTGCGTCCCTTTTTGATAGGCCCACTCCGTGGTCAGCGACAGGGCGCCTGTCAGGGAATGGTTCAGGCGGAATCCGATTGTGTTCAGACTCAATTCGTCCGCCGTCTGAACCCGGGGGTACCAGGGTTCGGGTTTTTCCGTTTTCCGGATATAATAGGCCTCAATCTTTGACTTCGGGAGGGCGGTCGAGGTGATGTAAAGTCCGAAAGCCTTTTCAGCGCCGTCGTTCAGCGGCTGGTCTTTGGGCTGGCCCTTGAGCTCGCCGTCCGACAGCTTGGATCCTCTGATGACGGGAAGCCGGTCCTCGATGCGTGTGTTGTCAACGGCCAAAAGATCCACGGCTGTTTTCCCCCGCGTCAGGGAAAGCTTGAGCGCATCATAGTAAATCGAACGTGATCCGTCCCAGGGCGTGCCGTCCATCAGGATGAATCCCTCGCCGTACATCAGGTTCTGCCTTCCGACCGTCAGGGAACCCCATTGACCCGGGATCATGAGCCTGAGATAAAGATTGTCAAAAAAGATTTCGTCCCAGGTAAAATCCCGGTCCTTGGGATCGAAGGTGTATTTCCTGAATTCATTGGTCAGCTTGAGATAAAGGGCGGCTCTGGACTGAACATTCAGCTGGCCCCATGCGCTGGTCCTGATCCGGAAATAGCCGTTCTGATCGCTCTTGTGATAGTCGAAATCGGTTGTATTGTTGTAGTACTCGTAACGGATCCTCTCGATCAGGCCGGCCTGGATGACACCGGAAACCGCCTCTTTGGACAGCAGAATGGAAATGGAAACCGCACTCAGGAATGCAAGAGTTCTGACATGGCGCATCGATCTCATCTTCCTCTCCTCCGAAATGGATTTTCTGTGGGCAATGGAAACGTCTGCATCATGCCGCGCAATGCCGGAAGGCGGCGCGGCCGCGCCTCAAAGGAAATCCGGGGGCCCTCCGGAACGAAAACGAATGCCTCCAACAGACTGAAGTCTTTCGGCAGCTCGCAGCGGAGAGCTGCGATCTTTCAGGGAAAAACCATCTGTATCCGCTCGCTGATCCCGGGGCAAATCCCGGGGAATGCGCCCGTTTTCAGACCTGAAAGATGCGGATACGCGTGCAACGGGCATCGCAACACCTCACGCCAAAGGGTGTCCGGAAACCATCGTCTGCCGGATCTGATTCCTGCAGTAAAAAAAATCAAGTGATTTGAATAATACAAACAGCCAATATGAAATTAATATAAAAATTTAACAATCGAAATCAAGGACAAATACACAAAAAATAAAATAATGCCGCAGGACGGTCACAACGCATGGTGCCGCTTGATTCGGTGCTGAAAACTGACGCAATGCTTCCATCCCAAAGACCGGAGCAGGCATGCGGTATCTGAAAAATAACGTCCCAGTTGCTGCGGAGAGTGCGCGTCGCTGCCCAGCATGATCTCAATACCCTTCCGGGCTGCGTGCTTCAGAATGGCGGGAGAAGGATAGATTTCACCGTCACGCGACCGGTCTTTCCCGGACGTATTCACATCCAGTACCAGCCCCTTCCGGGCCATCAGATCGAGTATCCTGTCCACTGCGTTCATATCCATGGGGTAATCCCGCATGGAGAGAAATTTTTTGGGCAGATCAAAATGACCCACCGCATCGCAGGCGCCCCACTGCACCATTTTTTCCAGCGTCTCCCAATATTGGCGCCAAAGTCCTTCCCTGCCGCCCAATTCCCCGAGTGCGGATTTCAGTTTCTCCTCGGAATAGTCGATGATCGTGCCGTTCACCCAGTGCACGGATCCGATCACATAATCCAGACGCACGGCGTCCAGCGCCCTGCCGATGGCATCGAGATGATCCGGTAAAAAATCCACTTCGACTCCGGTTCTGACTGCAATCCTGCCGTGAAACCGTCTCTGAAGTTCCCGAATGTTTGAAAGATAAGATGGGAAATCGCCTCGGGGAATGACGCAACCACCTACCGGATCGGTAAAATCCTCCGGATAGGGAAAATGGTCCGAGAAACCCATTTCCATCATACCGAGACCGATCGCGGAAAGGACGTATTCTTCCATGGTGCCGGATGCATGGCCGCAGAAGGCCGTGTGCACATGCATATCCGGAGGACTTTTGAAGCTCCCCCCCGCGTGCGGTGGGGAGGCTTCCGGCTGCTGGGGACAGAGCATTTCGCCTTATCCGCTTGCGATGCGGCAAGCCGCCCGAAACGGGATGGCTGCCTGGTGGGGAGGTTCCGGTTTGAAGACCCCCGCCGTAAGCTGCGGGGCATCTCCGATCTGCGAGGAAAAAGACATGGATATTGACTCGCTCAGACCGGGACAAGCCCGTTGGAATGCGCTCACTGTCAAATTCACCAACGGAAAATCCTTCAGTCCCGCTTGAATTTGGAATAATCGGGCTGCTCGTATCCCCCCTCGCCCGTTCCGTTCAATTTAAGCATGGCCCGCACCTTCAGGGGCAGGCCGAAACAGTTGATGAATCCTTCCGCGTCCTTCTGGTCGTAAACATCGTCCTTGCCGAAGGTCGCGAAATCCTCCCTGTACAGGGAATAAGGAGATTTCCTTCCTACAGGGATGGCGTTCCCCTTGTAGAGTTTCAGCTTCGCCGTACCTGTTACGCGCGATTGCGTCTTTTCCACGAATCCGTCCAGGGCGTCCCGGAGCTGGCTGAACCAGAGGCCGTTATAGACCAGTTCGGCATAGAGAGGCGCAATCGATTCCTTGTAATGATAGGTCCTCGCATCCAGCACCAGGCTTTCGATCTCACGGTGCGCAATGTAGAGCAGGGTACCGCCCGGTGTCTCGTAAACGCCCCTGGACTTGATCCCCACCAGTCGGTTTTCAACCATGTCCACGAGACCGATGCCGTGCCTGGCTCCCAGCTCGTTCACCTTCAACATGAGGGCCAGGGGATTCATCCGGCTGCCGTTCACGGCCACGGGGATGCCCGCCTCAAAATCAATGGTGATGATCTCGGGATCGTCCGGAGCGGATTCGGGCGAAGACATGATCTGGTAGATGCCCTTCGGCGGCTCGGACCATGGATTCTCCAGCACCCCCCCTTCACTGGATCTGTGCCAGATGTTGGTATCGTTGCTGAATATTTTCTCCTTGGTCACGGTCAAAGGCACATGGCGGGCTTCGGCATAGGCAATGGCCTCCTCGCGGCTGCGGATGTTCCAGATCCGCCAGGGCGCTATGACGATGAGCTTGGGATTCATGGCCTTGAAGGTGAGCTCAAACCTCACCTGATCGTTCCCCTTGCCCGTGCATCCGTGTGACACGGCATCGGCACCCTCTTTCTCCGCGATTTCGATCATGCGCTTCGCGATCAGGGGCCTCGACAAAGCGGATCCGAGCAGATAACGGCCTTCATACACGGCGCCTGCTTTCAACATCGGGAAAATGTATTGTTCGATGAACGGCAGGCGCAAATCCTCTATATAGGCTTTGCTGGCCCCTGTATCCATGGCTTTTTTCTCAAGCCCCTCCAGCTCATCATCCTGACCCAGATGAGCGGTGACCGTGATGACTTCGCACCCATAATTCTCCTTGAGCCAGGGGATGATGATGGAGGTGTCCAATCCGCCTGAATAGGCGAGCACCACCTTTTTAATCCGTTTTTTCATGGCCAATCTCCAAAAAGGCATTTTTATTCCAGAATTTATAAATATAAAGCATGAAATATTTAATGTCAAGAATTTCCTTTACATTTCTGCTGCCCTTAAAACACCTGGATGGGATTCTTTGATCTGAAGGAGATGAGACTGATTTTTTTATTTGATCAACCGGCGGCAAGCTGTAGGCCTTTTACCAAACTTTAGGGAGGGAAATGGAATATTCGCCAACGGTATTCTGCAGTCAAAACGATGATCTTTCAGGAAAAAGATATCTGAATCCATATGCTGATCACGCGGAAAGACGCGGGGAATGCACTCGCTTTCAGATTCAAGGGGCGGGGAATGATGTCCGCAGGGATTAAACGGAGGCGGTATTTACCTGCTCGATATGATCTCCTCGAGTTTTTGAATGACCTTCCGGGCATCTTCCTGGTTCTGGGTGATGATCAGGATTGTATCGTCCCCCGCAATGGTGCCTACGATTTCAGTCCAACCGATTTCATCCAGACATTTGGCAAGCCCCGAAGCATTTCCGGATATGGTCTTCAGGACAACAAAATTTCCTACCGCATGGCTGTCCGTCAAAAAATCGGTGAGTTCACGTTTCAGCATGAGACTGACGTGAAAAATCTCGCGCTCCTTGGTCTGCACGAACCGGAACCGTCCTTCCTTCCCTCTGACCTTGATGACTCCCAATTCCTTGAGATCCTTGGATAAAGTGGACTGGCTGATATCCACACCCTCCCTGCCCAACGCCTCCAGAAGCACCTGCTGAGACTCGATTTCAGCGTTGTCGATCAGCTTGAGGATCTGAAAATGACGGTTCTTTTTTCCCATGAAGGTTCTCCTTGAAAGGGCACATCCGTTGAGGCTACCCGATGTCTGCGGCTGTGAATCCCCGGTCTATTAAAAAGAAATCCGGAATCGCCCGTTTCCTGCGCCGGGCCGCTGGGAATGCGTTTGCTGTTTGATTTGAACGAGATGGCTCCCTGTAAACGAATATACAAAATTATGTATCCAAAAACAATATCGCAAATGGGAATATCGACTCAATTTGAATATATTCATCTATGGAGAGAAACAAACTGTACCTCCGAAAAGCCGCCCGCAGGGTGATGCAAACATCTATCCGCTCAATCCTGCTGAAAAAAACTTTCCGGAATGACAGCGGATGAAAAGCCGGCATGCAGGATGCCGGACCTTTCAGATGACGGGTTTAGAGGAGATTTTCGATTTTAAAAAAGGGATTTCCCGGAATCCGCTTGCCCCGGGACGAAGAGAAAATCCGCTGTACGGCTCATCCGCAGGAGGGATGAACCCATGGGCACAATGGGGCTTCACGCATCAAACTTCCCAATTCTTGTCTTAAAAAAAGAGACCAGGAACTATAAAATCCCGTCTGTCCCCAGGCAAAGCCGACGACCGCCCGGCGGTTTTTTAGGATGATCTATCACCCTCGGTCAGATTGCAAAGTCCGTCCGAAGACATGCCGGGCAGTACCCGGTCTGTTCATGAACCGCCGCAACCTTTCCTGTTGCGCCGCAGAGATGCCGGTACGCTCCGTTTGCCGAAAGCATCGGGGGATGCGCCTGCTTTCGGGCGGATCGGGCTGCAAGCGTATGGGTCAGAGCTGATATTGAAAAGAGACAAGGAAGGAATGCGATTCGATACGTTCCTTTTGGATGATCTCGTCCGGCACACCTTTCCATTGCGTCCATGAAAGGCCTGCGTCCATCCGCAACTGTTCATTAAAGGGGATCCCTGCGCCCAATGCCGTCACTTTCCTGTTTTCTGAACCCGGGCCTGTTTTCAGAAAGGACGGTAGAACCGCATATCCGGCGCGCAATTCAAGCCCCAGCACAGGCATCCGGTATTGTATTCCTGCGCGAAGTTCTGTGGCCTGCCTGTAACTTTTACGGATGGCTTCATTGGCTTCCAGCTTGTGATGCATGGATTCCGCCGGATCAGACAGGTAACGGATCTGGCTGTAATCCTTCAGGACAACGTCCCCCGCCACCAGTACGGGGCCGGCCTCGAAAGACAATCCGGCCCGGAATGTCCAGGATTGTCTTATTTTCGACTGGACAAATCCGGCTTCCTGTGCTTCAAAGACGAGCGTATCCGGGATGTCGTCCGGAAAATTGATTTCGTAATATTCCCTGTATTCCTCCTCCGTTTCCAGCACATCCCAGTCCCGCTTGCAGGTCAGGGTAACCGGCGTTTCGACCGCCGCTCCGATCCGCAATCCGCCCTTCTGCAGGAGAAAAGATCCCGTGAGGTTGAATCCGCTGTATTTTTCGATATAATGCTGGGTCAGGGTGATGTCCGAAATCATGATTTCAAATTCATCACCCGGTTCATATAGATCCCTCACCGTGTAGATGCCTCCGGTTTCCCTGGCAATCCAGGTATAATCCCTGGACCCGCCCCAGAAATTCATGGAACCTCCGGCGAAAAAACCGGGCGCCATCTCGACGGCGCAGCCGATGGCGGTCAGGCTCAAATGTCCCTCCTGAAAGCCGTTGTAGGAATCCGTCACAGGGAACGGCAGGGTGTTGGCCGAATCCACGGCCATGTTGAACTCCGAATCGCCTTCCACTTCAAGCACGTTTTCGTAATGAAAAGGACGGTGATAGCCGATCCCGAAAACCAGGCTGCCCCGTAGCGTGGGCAGGGAGAAGACGGCGCCGAGTGCGTCCAGTTTGGTGAATTGATCCGAGACGGAAAATTCCCTTCCCAAAAAGGTGGACCGGTTGGTCACGCCGAGGTTCATCAATGAAGCATGGATCTGGGATGACCGTATCCGGCCCAGACCTGCGGGATTATAGAACAGCGCCGAATAATCGTCTGAGACGGCCGTGAACGCGCCGGCGAATCCCGATGCCTTGGCTCCGACCGGGATTTGCCGTCCTGCCGTCCAGGGGATTGCAGGGATGCCTTGGCCGAAGCCGCACCCTGCCGGTAAAATGCCGAGCGCGACCGGGCACAGTACCGTTAAAATCCGAATGCCCTTCATGCTGCCTCCTGACCGGAAACGTCGAACGGATTATTTTTTCCTTGTCACGGTCGGACGGGAAGAACCGCTTGATTTCGTTGATGAACCGCTTGAAGAGGATCCGCGGTTTACGGACGTCCGGGAGGATCCGGAAGAAGGAGATGAAACCGATCTGCCGGAACCGGAGGATTGCCTGCTCACCGCCGGTCTGGACGATCCCCCTGACGACGATGTGGACGATTGTTTCCGGGTGACGGACGGAGACCGGCTGCGTGAAGATCCTGAATTCCCGGAAGCGGAACGCTTCGCCTGGCCCGAAGATCCGCGACGCACGGATGTAACCGTGCTTCTGCGGCCGGTTGTTCCGGCACCCGTACCTTCAGCCGTTCCGGACCTGACCTTGCCGATGACCGCCCTGCGCCCCCCCGTATCGAGCGTCATGCGCTCTCCGACGCGTAGGGAGGAAGGCCTGCTTCCTCCGGCATTTTTGGCAAGGCCCGAAGACGCTGAACCGGTCACTGCCTGCGAATCAAAACCCCTTCTTTCGATTGAGGTTCTGTCCGGAAAGGGCTGACGCTTATTCCCCGCCCACCCGTCGCCGTGTGCGAAATACCCTCCCCTGTGATATCCGTACCAGTATGCGTCATATGGATCGTAGTATCCCCAATGATAATAATACCGTGGATAATAATAGAAAGGCCTCCAGCCGTAGGTTGAATAGCCCCAGTACCAGGGATCATAAAAACTGTAATGCCAATAGTACCAGGACGGGTAATCATACCAGTAAGGGGAATACCAGAAAGGATCGAAACGGACATATCCCGGCCATAAATCTCCATAAATATAATATTTGTTCAGGACCTGCGCGTTTTCCTCATCCTCCGGCTGTTCGGCCTCCGAATACTCCTCGATATAGGATTCGGCGTCAATGGCCGGGCCTGCTTTCGGAATCATGACCACTGTATAGCACCCGGAGAACAGAAGGGCCATGAAAAAGAGCCCTATCAGCGCCGCTCGCGTCTTGTTCATTTCAATCCCTCCTGCATTTATGGGACTTGCGAGTCTCTTCACTCCTCATACGTCCTCTCAAAAAGCTTTGTTCCGCCCGAATGAAACCTCGAACAATAATACGATGATATTTTTAAAAATCCAAACCTTTTAAACAGAAGCGGTTTTTGAAAGAGGTCCGGCATGTCCTTTGCCTGTATCTTGTTCGTTAAAATAAAATATACGGATAGGGTTTGTTTTCAGGGAGAATTGAAAATAAGATTATTCTATTATTTTCAATAACTTAAGGCCTGGTTCCTCTCTTTTTCACAGCCGGGAAATTAGGGATGAAAATTTCAGTTTGAAACCTCTACCCATGCAAATTAAAATGAATCATCCGGGTACCCGAATCGACAGAGTGAAGCTCCCAGAAGCAGGCAACGGGGAATTTTCAATCGATCAGGACCAGGACAGCGGTTTTCGCTTTCTGGCCCCGCCGCAGGCAGCGGGGAATAATGCATCCACAGTCAGATTCATTCCCGCAATTCAGTTGCCTTTCGGTGACTCCGGAAAAGATTTTCGCGCCATGCTGGCGAATCTCCGCAAATGGACACATGCCGTATGCGCAGCCCTGGCGTTCCCCCAGGCGTTAGACTGCCGGGAATCCCAGGCTGTTTTCAGCGCCTCCGGGGAATCTATCCCTTCTGAACTGATGAAAAGAATGCAGGAATGCATCCAACATCATTTACAGAAGGGCAGAATCCTCCCCTTCCTGCAGGAGAACTGCGAAGAAAGGGACATCCCCTGTCCGTCAAAGGGAAACAGCGTTATTCTGCCCCTGTGGCATTACAGCCTGTTCTGCGGCTGCCTGGGGCTTGTATTCGAAGAACCGGAGCCGGCCGATGCGTTCCGGGCCAACGATGCGGAAAGGGTTGCGGATCATTTCTCGGCGGTCATCGCCTCGCAGGAAAATGCAAGACAGGCGCGCGCCTACGAAATCCGGTATCAAAGACTCATCGAACGGTCCAAGTTACCCATCTTCCACTGCAATGCCGAGGGAGTCCTCACGGACGCGAATCCTGCCTTCTGCGAACTGCTCGGTATTCTGGACAACCGCCAGCTTGCTGAATTTAATTTTTTTGACCTCCTGATCCTCCAGCCCAAACGGAAGAACGATTACCGGAATCTTCTTGTCAAATGCGGCTTTTTCAACAATCTTGAAGCGCAGATGAAGCGGGCGGACGGCCAGATCCTGAACATCCATTTTACAATCGTGCCCATACAGAATTCCCGCCAGCAAACCGAAGGTTACGAAGGGACGCTGATCGATGTCACGGAGAAAAAGGAACTGGAAGACCAGCTGATTCAGGCGCAAAAAGTGGGGGTGCTGGGCACGCTGGCCAGCGGGATCGCGCACGATTTCAACAATCTGATCGGCGGCATCATGGGTTGCGCCTCCCTGGTCAAGGCCACCCTGCCCTCATCCAGTCCGCATTACGACGACATCGAGACCATCCTGAATGCCTCGCAGAAGGCCTCCGAACTGACCGCCCAATTGCTCACTTTTTCCCGAAAGGAAAAATACAGGGTCCGCCCGCTTGCCATCAATCAGGTCGTATCCGAAATGCTTCACCTGCTCAGCCGGACCATGGAAAAATCGATACGGATTGAAACCCATCTGTCTCCCGGTTTGCCTCCTGTCAAGGCGGATGCGACACGCATCCAGCAGGCTTTGATGAACATCTGCATCAACGCCCGGGATGCCATGCCGCACGGAGGCAGGCTGATTGTGACAACCTCCGAAACCCTGATCGACGAGGACCGGCCGCGGACCCTTCAGGAACTCCCATCCGGCCATTATGTAGAGGTCCGGATCAGCGATACCGGCTGCGGCATCCCCCCCGAGATACTGGATAAAATTTTTCAGCCTTTCTTTACAACCAAGGAAAGCAGCAAGGGGAGCGGGTTGGGACTTGCGATCGTATCCGAAGTGATTGAAAACTTCGGCGGCGGGATAGCCGTATCGAGTGCTCCTGAAAAAGGAACGACCTTCGAGGTTTTTTTCCCGATCAGCGAGGAGGAACCGGCCGGATTCGAGGATGCACAGGTCGGCGTTTCCCTGCTGGGCGGCCATGAATCAATCCTGATCGTGGACGACGAGGAAATATACCGTTCCATGGGAAAACGGATGCTTGAAAAGTTCGGTTACCGGGCGCGGATTGCCGTAAACGGCAGGGAGGCCGTCGAATTTTTCCGCCGGAACGGCCATGAAATCGATATGCTCGTGCTGGATGTCATGATGCCTGAAATGGACGGCATCGAAACATTCCGCTCCATCCGGAAGCTGAATCCGGACATCCCCATTTTGATGACCAGCGGATATGACGAGGAAAATATCTGGGAAAAAATGGATCGTGACGGCCCCTGCGGTTACATCCGGAAGCCTTTTATGGCCGACCATTTTCTGAAGACCATACGCGATATACTCGGAAAACGGGAAGCGTCGCGTTCACACGCATGACAACCTCCACCTCCCCTCCCAATCAAAAAGGCCGGGAATGAATCCCGGCCTTTTTTTTGAATCTGGCAGCGCTTGCTTACACCGGGGCTTGCCCCGGTATGATCGAACAAGCCGTAATGTCTTTTCATACGAAATCGAGCATCCCCCTTCGCTCACAGCCGGGAAGTTCCTATCCCCTCCCGTGCACTTCCCGTAAAAGCCGATCCCGTCGCCTCTCGTCCGGTATTCTCAAAAAACGCGCCCGGGGGACCGTTGGCGCCACAAGCTCAAGCCGCCTGATAAACGCTGACGACTTTTCTGCCTTTGCGCTTTTCGAAGCGTACAGATCCGTCTATCTTGGCGTACAGCGTGTCATCCTTGCCGCGGCCTACATTGACCCCTGCATGAAAACGGGTTCCTTTCTGGCGGACCAGAATGCTTCCGGCCTGGACGGCCTCGCCGCCATACCGTTTCACACCGAGGAATTGAGGCTTGCTGTCCCTGCCGTTCCTGGAGCTGCCGACGCCTTTTTTATGAGCCATAGATCATTCCTCCTCACTTCTTTGGAGACGCCGGTTTCTTCTTTGAAACGGGTTCCGGTTTCCTGGGCTTTTTCGCCTGTTGCGTCTTCTTTCCTTCCGGAGGAGCGGCTTTTCTGGATGATTTTGCAGCCTTGTCCGCCTGAACGGCCGGTTTAACGGGCTTCGGCTGTTCGGCCCGCTCCGTCCTGTTGTCCCTGTCCGGAATGATGCGGTCGATGCGAAGTTCGGTGTAGTCCTGGCGATGCCCCTTGAGAACACGGTAATTTTTTTTCCGTTTGATCTTGAACACGATGACTTTTTTGGCCTTCGCATGGCCGAGCACCACGGCCTCAACCTGTGCCTTTTGAAGAACAGGCCTGCCGACTTCGATTCGCTCTCCGTCCACCAGCAGAAGGACTTTATCGAGCGTGACGGTTTTGCCCGCTTCCCAATCCATGCGCGGCACCCGGATCACGCCGGATTCCTGCGCCTTGCACTGCATCCCGCCGATTTCGACAATGGCATACATACCCAAGGATATCCTCCACAGTCCAAAATCTCTGAATAGCTTTTTAATTTAACGAATTTATATTATGAAGTCAAGATTAAAATAGGCTTCCGGAACGCTTCACCGGCCTCGCGAGTTGCCGGCGGTTCCGCTGTTTTTTAAACTCAGAACGCATCCGACGAATGCGTCTCAGGCATACCCGCCGGCACACGCTGCCGGATCGAAGCGCCCTGCCCTACACCACCGGGGAACCTTCTATCAGCAGAAAAAAACATCTGCAACCGCTCACCTACCCCGGGAAAGCCCCGGGATTTCGCGCGCTGTCAGAATCAACGCCGTCCGCGGCGCAATCCTCATCTTTCCTTGTTTTCCGTATTTTCCTTCTTCTCCCGGGAGTCCTTGTCCCATGCCGTAAGCTGAAAATTCTCATCCCGGAGCGTGTCGTCCGGCACCATCTTGATGACCACCAGATTCTTATACATGAGCTGACGGACCCTGCTGTTGAACCCCTGATCCAGGTACTCGACTACATCCGGATGCGCCCTGAGAATGAATCGCCGCATCCCCTTGTCGGTTTTCATCTGTTTGATCCGCCGCTCGATCTGCGTGAGAACCGCGCTTTTGACCGGTATCCTGCCGATGCCGCCGCAACGGGGACAAGGCTCGCTGTAGCGGAAGAGAAGACTCGGCCGGATCCGCTCGCGCGTCAACTGGACGAGTCCGTAATCGCTCATGGGCAGGATGTCGAACGCGGCCCTGTCCTTCTTGAGTTCCTTGCGTATTTCCGAAACGACCTGTTTCCTGTGCTTGTCGTCCCTGAGATCGATGAAATCGATGACGATGATGCCCCCCATGTCCCTCAACCGGAGCTGCCTTGCGATTTCCCGGGCGGCCTCCAGATTGGTTTTCAGCGCATTGATCTCATGATCCTTGTGTGCGATGGACCGGCCGCTGTTCACATCGATCACGATCATGGCCTCGGTATGATCGAACACGATGTATCCGCCGCTCTTCATCCAAATTTTTCGGGAAATGCTTTTTTCGATCTGGTTCTCGATGTTGCAAGTGTCGAAAAGCGGCTTCTTGTCTTTGTAGAGTTCCAGTCTGGAAAGCAGGTTCGGGGACACCTCCTGGAGGTATTTGCGTATTTCCTGATGCAATCTCCTCGAATCCACGATCAACCGGCTGATATCCGGCGAAAACAGGTCCCGGATGATGCTGGAAGTCATGCCCATGTCCTTGTACAGCAGCATGGGGGCCTTGTCGTTCCTGGCCTTCTCTT
>JAFGEX010000013.1 GCA_016931355.1 bacterium | reverse complement strand
CGGCGGCAGGTGGATGAAATGCAGCTGCCGCGGGCCGCGGCCGGAGGCATAGGGATTCTTCGGCTCCCAGGAATTCGCCACCACGTACGGATTCGGAACAGCCTTGATCTTTTCAAGATCCTGCATCACCCGGGCCGGGTCTGTGGCCTCCTGATGCACGGTGAACTCGTACACGTCATGCGGCAAAAACGGCTTGTCCAGAACCACGGTCACCGTGTCCCCGGGCTGCGGCACAACCGGATCGCCCGTGGTCGGGCCGAAGGAAACCACCCAGCCCGCCACGCCGTCATCATTGAGCAGGATGATTTCGTCCTTCCGGTTTCCGTCCGTGAACGAGGTCAGCCTCCCCTCCTCGCCGTCAACCGCATCCTGCTCCCGGAACGCGCATCTCATCCTCAGGCCGCCCAGGGAAACGTTCAGGATCTTGAAGTTGAGGGGTATGGCGGGCAGCAGCTTGTTCGCGCGCGTGAAGGCCACGGAGGTGTCGATCCCCATCTCCCCCATGATGACCTGGAAATTGCAGCTCTGCAGCCGCGCCTCCTCGTTCTTCTGCCTGTAGGCTGCCAGGTTCGCGGGGGCAATCTCGTTCAGCGTGTCCCTGTTCCAGAGGGACAATTCCGAATTGAGCGCCAGCATCTCCGGGTTCCCGGTGAAGGCCAGCCTGAACCCGTGAACCACGGGCACGTCGTCCCCGTCGTGGAACATCGTGTCCCGGGACAGGATTTCCCGGCCCGCGGTCATGTCCGTCAATGTGAAATTCTTCGTGCCCGGGATGTTCTTCTGCGTGCCGAGCAGCGTGTCCTCGAACGTGATCCGGTAGGTGTGGCCGTCCTTCACGGAATCCGGCTGCATGATGTTGCAGTAGATCTTCCCGTCCGCGGTCCCGCCTGCCAGAAGCTCGGCCTTCGTGGCGTTCGCAGGTATGTATCCGGCCGAAGGTGCCTCAGGCCGCACGATCACCACGTTCGAACCCTTGTCCACCTGGCCGCTGGTCGCAATGGAGATGAACTTGGAGCATTCGGTCGGCGGGATGCCCTTCTCCGGATCCCCGTGGTCGTACGAAGTCACCGCGTAGTAATAGGTGAAGCCGTTCTTGACCGTGGAGTCCGTCCAGGAATGCGCCAGGCCCGTGTTCTTTCCCAGATCGAACTGAACGCCCTTGAGCGGCACTTCCCCGTATCCCTCGTATTCGTTGATCAGGTCGAACTGGGCAATGGGCTTCCGGTACGTCACGGATCCCTGGCCGTCCGTGATGGGCAGCATGTCGTTCCAGCCCGGGTCCGTGCTCCGGTAGATCCGGTAGCCTTCGAAATCCATACCTGTGATCGGATCCAAGGATTTTTCGGCCAGATCGTCCCACATCAGGGTCACCTTCCGGTTGCTGCATACGGCGGTGACAGTGGGGACATTGGGGGCTTTTGCGAAATTGTAATTCTCGGTATAGGCTTTTTCAACCCACTGGATATTGGTCGTAAAATCGTCGAGATTGATGCCGCATGCAATGCCCATGGAAAAACGTTCGGTCTGGCCGGCCTTGACAGGGAAATAACCGGATCCGTACATGAGCTCAACGTTCCCTTCAAGATAGTCGTCGTAGGCTCCGGGGATGTTGTTGTTCCAGACCTTTTCGTCGTCGTAGTGGGGGCAGTCCTCCCAGATGTACAGCGTGAAGGAGGAAAGCCCGATCATATCCGTTTCGCTGATGTCCGTCTTGTCGAAATGCGGTTCCCCTGAATTGGCGATGCCGTCCTTCTCTCCCGGGTCATTGGTGAAGGCGACGCCGTCCGCTCCGACATCGTCGAAGCGCGGATCCCAGTCCCCGTCATTGTCCTTCCCGTCATCCCGGCGCTCATCCAGCATCGGATTGTCGCTTCCTTCGCCTGTGATGTAATTGATGTATTTGACGCCGGTTCCGTTGGTGATGTACTGATACGTGGTGATCTGGTTCGGAGGCTCGCCGATCACAGCGCCGTTGTTCTCATCGATGATGCCGTTCAGGTTGTCATCCACGAGGTTGTTGGCGATTTCCTGTAGCATCTTGCCAGGCCAGAATTTGAATACGAGATCCTGGTACTGAACCTTCACCGTATCATCCGGCATATTGATGACGGACCGCGCAAAGGTCGTGTAATCGATCAGAACAATCTGATCGCCGATCCGCAACTCTTTCGGGGCGAACATGGCTTCGCTGATGGTCGGGCCGGATCCGCTGATGCCGTCATTGTCGTTGTCGATGCCGTCGTACGGGTTGCCCGGGCTTTCCAGGAACGCGCCGCCGAAATAACCGACTGGTGTGTAGCCGCCGGCCCCGATATCATCCCGGTCATAGAGATAGGCGATGTCCAGTTCCTTGTTGAATCCGCCGAGATCGTCGCCTGCATCCCAGAGATTGGGATAGACGTCTCCCATGTTGTTTCCGAACTTGTATGCGAACACCGTTTTGTCATGGTCATGCGTCCCGATGTTTTCGATGTCCATGAGCACGAACAGGGCGTCCTCAACCAGCGCATTGGACCACTGGAATCCGCGCACGTACATGCGCATGCCCAGGCCTTTGCGCAGCGTGTCGGTTGAATCCGGATAGAACTGGAACTCGCGGTTGTTGTAATCGTCCGTCACAAAATAACTTTCCTCGTCCGCGTTGAACACGTTCTTTCCGAAATAGCCGTTCCACTTGCCCGGCCAGCCCGGGTCCACGGCATCGCTGAACTTGTCCGGCCAGGAGGGAGGCCAGGCCCAGGGCCATTTGCTCATGGCGATGGAGTCTTTTTCCGGATTCGCGAAACCGGGCAGGGGGAGGAAGGTCCACCAGTCCCCTTCCGGTCCCGCATCACCGGACGAAATGCCGCCGGCTGCGGTCCCGGGCCCCTTGACTTCGGAGAAGATCCGTTTCACCTGGTTATTGATGTCCAGCACTTCGGACCCCACGAACGTATTGCCGTCCAGCATGTAGATATGGCCGGAATTGATCGGCCACTCCCCGCCGATGTCCGGAGGATAGTTGTTGACGCCGAATGTGCCGTCATTGAAGAAATTCGTCCGGAACTGGTTTCCGGCGTGCAGCCCGATCCGGAGTTCACGGAAATCGCCGTGCAATCCGGTCATCTGGGCCAGAAGCGCGCCGCTCGTGGCCAGGCAAAGCAGACTCAGGATGAGAGATTTTAATTTCATTTTGACTTTCTCCTGATAAAGAATCCGTTTCAACCCGGCTTACAGACTGACCGAGAAACCGAGCTGAACCTGCCGCGGAGCCGTGTACCAGGACGGCTGCTTGACATAGTCCTCCACCGTGCTGACGCGCTTCTCATTATAGGGGATGTCGTCCGGGTCGATGTTCGTCGTGTATTCGGGGGATCCCGTATCGCTGTACACGCCGGTCACGTCCTTGATGTCGAACACATTGTACACATTGAGGAACAGCTGGAACCGCGTGCGGCCGAAGAAAAAATTCTTGTTGATCATGAGGTCCATGTTCCGCACGACCGGCAGCCTCGCGCTGTTCTCCCGCAGTCCGATCACGGAGCTGCTGCCCACGAATTCACCCTTGGCAAAATCCGGCGTATAGGGTCTTCCCGTGTTGTAGGTCCCGATCATGGACAGGGTCCAGCCGGAAACCATATACGCGAACTGGGCGCTGAACGTATGCCGCTGGTCCCAGCCCATGGGGATCAGGCTTTTCCGCGGCTCGTCCTCGTTCAAAAGATCATTGTACGCGTCGCCCGGATTGGAATAAGTGCCTTCCGCAACCATGAAGCTGTAATCGACTCCCCCGTACCAGTTGTCCGAAAAACGCTTCTTGGTCTTGACGGTTACGCCCCGCACGTTCTCGTAATCCTTGTTCTCGTAACGGACATACTTGATGCTTGGGATCGGCGTGTCGATGAGCGGGCTCGTGCCGACCCAGTCGCGGGTGTCCTTGTAGAACAGGGACACATCCACGCTGATGTTGTCCGTCAGCTGCTGCTGGAGGCCGATTTCATAATGGACGGTTTTTTCGGGCCGCAGGCCCGCATTGCCGAACACATAGTACCCGCCGCCTTTGCTCAGCTTGAAATCGGGATTGTCATAGAGATAGTAGAATTCCGGGATCTTGAAGAAATGACCGTAGGCGAAGTGGATGACGCCCCTGTCCGTGATCGGGTATGCGATGCCGAGGCGCGGGCTGAGCTGCATGGTGGCGTCCACCTTCTTGTGCATGAAGGCCCTGCGTTCGTCCGGCGTGTACTGGGTGTACTGGGCCTTGTACGCGTCCATTTCAGCAGGCGTGAGCGCGCGATCCGGATCCACCCAGCCCTTGTAGATGTGCTTGTTCTTGAAAGGCCCGTAGATGTTTGGATCCGAAGGATCGGCCGGGACTACCGAATTGGGATCAAAATAATCGTATCGCAATCCGATATTCATGATGATGTTTTTGTATTCGATCTTGTCCTGCAGGTAGGCGGTCAGAAGCCTGGGATCGCGCGCATATTTCTGTCGGTAGAAGCTGTCTTCATTCGGGACCGAAGGCTGGAAAGGCTTGACCTCTTCCGAGAGACCGGTGACGATCGCGGGCCGGATGGTGTAGGAATCCAGCCTCAAATCATATACCTGCAACTCAAAACCGGTTTTAACCTGGTGGACATCGGTCATCTGGCTGGTGATGTCGAATTTTCCGAGCCAGAAAGCGGTGCTTCGGTTCGAGCGGTTCATGCTCATGCCGTCGTTGTGGAAGCTGTAGGATGTCGGGGAAGCCGAAGAATCGCTGTGGATATATCCCTGGGGCCCTGCAGGATCGATGAAATAATAATAGCTCCGGCGGTCCTTTTTATACTGCTCGAACAGGGCCGCATCATCGGGATTGGAGGGATCCAGGTCATCCGCCTCGAGGCCCTGCTCCGTATCCGGCCGGATGTGGATCAGGTATTTGGGAACAGCCAGGGGATTTTCATACACATAACCCTGCTGTTCGGTGTAGAAACGGGTGAGCTTGAACTCATAGAAAGTCTTCGGCGTCAGCAGGTGATTCAGGGTGAACAGATGCGTGGTCCCGTTGCCCAGATAGCTGGGCTGGCCGTAGGGATTGTACTTGTAATCCTTGCTGAAGGTGCGTTCGGACTGCCAATTGTTGTAGAAGAGATTGTAGTTCAACTTGACGTTCG
>JAFGEX010000136.1 GCA_016931355.1 bacterium | reverse complement strand
GTAAAATCAACAGCCGCGAAATCTATATGAAAGGGATAGACTATTCGTATTATTACGAGGAAAATAATTGAAAATGCCCCGCAATACAAAATACAATCTGGTGGCGGAGAACCCGCAGAGCACGGTGGTGGCGGAATACACGCCCGCGTACCGCACCGCCAGGGCGTACCAGAGCGAGGCGGAGCTAGAGCGCGCCTTTATCGAACAGTTGAAGTCACAGGCGTATGAATATCTGCCCATCGCTTCCGAAAAAGATCTGTTACTCAACCTGCGCAAACAGCTCGAAAAGCTGAACGACTTCACCTTTTCCGGCCAGGAATGGGAGAGGTTTTTTAAGGCCGAGATCGCCAATCCCAACCACAGCATCGCAGAAAAAACAGCCACCATTCAGGAAGACTACATTAAAAATCTAAAAAAGGACGACGGGACCGTCAAAAATGTCTATTTGCTCCGCAAGGACAAGATACATGAAAACAGCCTGCAGGTGATCAACCAGTACGCAGCCGAACAAGGCAAAAGAGCCAACCGCTACGATGTGACGGTGCTCGTCAACGGTTTGCCGCTCGTTCATGTTGAACTCAAACGGCGCGGAGTGGCGATTCAGGAAGCGTTCAATCAGATCAACCGCTACCAGCGCGAGAGTTTCTGGGCGGGATCCGGTCTCTTTGAATGCGTGCAGATCTTCGTAATTTCCAACGGCACGCACACCAAATACTACAGCAACACCACGCGCTCGGAACATATCCGGGAATCCAGGGAAGGAGCAGTCCGGAAAGGGAAACGCTCCAGCAACAGCTTCGAATTCACGAGCTGGTGGGCGGACGCGGCCAACAGGCCCATTGCCGACCTTGTGGATTTTGCCAAGACCTTTTTTGCCAAACATGCGCTTCTCAACATCCTGACCCGCTACTGCGTGTTCACCACAGAGAAACAGCTCCTGGCCATGCGGCCTTATCAGATCGTGGCGACCGAGAAGATACTGAACAGAATCGAGGTCAGCACCAATTATAAAAAACTCGGCAGCACGGCAGCCGGCGGCTACATCTGGCACACCACCGGCTCCGGCAAAACCCTGACGAGTTTCAAGACCGCCCAACTGGCGAGCAAACTGCCCTCTGTGGACAAGGTGCTGTTCGTCGTTGACCGCAAGGACCTCGATTACCAGACCATGCGAGAATACGACAAGTTCGAAAAGGGCGCGGCCAACAGCAATACCAGCACGGCGATATTGAAACGCCAGTTGGAGGACTCCGGCGCGCGCATCATCATCACCACGATTCAAAAGCTCGACCGTTTCATCGGCCGCAACAAAGGGCATACGATTTTTAACGGCCACATCGTGCTGATCTTCGATGAGTGCCACCGTTCGCAGTTCGGAGAAATGCACGCAGCCATCACCCGGGCGTTTAAAAACTACCATCTGTTCGGCTTCACCGGCACTCCGATTTTCGCTGTGAATGCTGCTTCAGGCGGCAGGCCCGATTTCAAGACCACCGCTCAGGCATTCGGCGAAAAATTGCACACCTACACCATTGTGGACGCCATTGCCGACAGAAACGTCCTGCCCTTCAAGGTGGATTATGTCTCCACCCTCCGCGAAGCCGAAGACATTGAAGACAAGAAGGTGCGCGACATCGACCGGGAAGCGGCGCTTTCGGCGCCCGAGCGTTTGGCGAATATTGTGCGATATGTTGTTGAACACTTTAATCAGAAAACCAAACGAAACAGTCAGGCTTTCATCCACAGCGTCACCAAAAACATTCAAGAAATTGTAACGGCGCAAGAAAGATTAAAAGTCGAAAGGGTCATGGAGAAAATCCGATTGTCCGGCTTCAACTCCATTTTTGCCGTTTCTTCCATCGAAGCGGCAAAGAAATACTATGCAGAATTCAAGAAACAGCTCGCTGACGCGCCGGGCGACAAGAAACTCAAAATAGCGCTGATTTACAGCTTCGGCATGAACGAGGAAGAAATCGACGGAATGAGGGACGAGAATTCCGAGGACACCAGTGGACTGGACAAAAGCTCAAGAGATTTTCTGGAGAACGCCATCCAGGACTACAACGGGATGTTCGGGACATCCTATGACACCTCTTCCGATAAATTTCAGAACTACTACAAAGATGTCAGCGAGCGGGTGAAAAACCGGGAAGTGGATATCCTGCTGGTGGTCAATATGTTCCTGACCGGCTTTGACGCGACGACGCTCAATACCCTGTGGACGGATAAAAATCTTCGCCTGCACGGCCTGCTGCAGGCTTATTCGCGCACCAACCGCATTTTAAACACCATCAAGACATTCGGAAACATCGTTTGTTTCCGCAATCTGGAAAAAGCAACCAATGAATCCATCGCCCTGTTCGGCGACAAGGAAGCGGGCGGGATTGTGCTGTTGAAATCGTACGACGAATACTACAACGGCTACAAAGACGGCGAAAAGGAAGTCCGTGGGTATATAAGTCTGATCGAGGAACTTTTAGCAAGATTCCCGGTCGGCGAGCGGATCATGGGGGAACAGAATCAAAAGGATTTCATCAAGCTTTATGGAGCGATTTTGCGGGTGAGAAATATACTGGTTACTTTCGACGAATTCAGCGGCAATGAAATTCTGACCGAGCGTGACATCCAGGATTATCACAGCGCCTACATTGATCTCTACAACGCGTTCCGCAAGACGGGCGATGCCGAGAAGGAAAACATCAACGACGACATCGTGTTCGAAATGGAACTGATCAAACAAATCGAGATCAATATTGACTACATTTTAGGGCTTGTCAAAAGGTACCACGAAGACCACATCAAGAACCGCGAACTGCTGATAGACATCAACCGGGCAATCGACTCGAGCATGGAGCTGCGCAACAAAAAGGATCTGATCGACCAGTTCATCGCTTCGCTTGACATTCATTCGGCGGTCGATGAAGACTGGCAAAAATATGTGGAGAAGAGAAGAATCGACGAACTGGAAGCGATCATCAGGCAGGAGAATTTGAATCGCGACGAAACCTTTAAATTCGTTCGAAACGCGTTCCGGAACGGCAGTGTTGCAGCCACGGGCACGGATCTGGCCAGGGTGTTGCCGCCCGTATCACGCTTTTCTCCGGGAGGGGAGCGTTCCCAGATACGCGAAAGCGTCCTGAATCAATTGACACGCTTCTTCGAGCGATTTTTTGATATTTCCGGCGGAAGATTATAAAGATGTTTTAAGCACGGGTTTTCAGGCCTCTGCGTTCCCTATACCCATCTGCCGTCTGCGTGCTTCCGGACAAATTTAAGATCTTTATGCGACGGGGAATCTTCGATCTGCAGGGGGATGCGGAATTTACGCAATCCCGAGAAATTCATTGATTCTTTAGAATAAATTGTTTTTATTCCAGATCATCAACGACTCAATCCATTCATGAACGATTTTTGTGGCCGTCGGACAGGGACGATGCCGGCGTTTCAGCAGGCGGGATCAGCCTTCAGTGCGGATGATCACCTGAATGCGGGGGCCATGACAACAGGACAAGGGGGGCGAAAAAGAGTGCTGTGCGTTCATTCAAGTGATTGACAAGGAAGGGGGAGTGACCCATGAATTTTGCATGCTTTATGACATTGCTGGTCATCAGTGTCGTCGTTTCGGCGGTTTTGCATTTTGTTTTAAAACTGTACGTCCGCCCGGGCTTGGATTCCTTCATTTCAAAAGTCATTATAGGGTACATCGGCGCCTGGCAGGGATCCGCAGTCTTCGGGGCGTGGCTGGTTGAAGTGAACGGAGTCTATGTCATCCCGGCGATTCTGGGTTCTCTGGCCTTGTTGATTCTCATGATCGATCTGGTGAAAACGTCAAAGGCGGCTTCCAGCAAATAGGGATCGTTTGAAAATTAAGCGACAGGCTGTTCAAATCTATTCCATGCACAGCACTCTTTTCAAAAAGTTTTTTCGGGTGTCGCAGCCTTGGTTAACCCACCATGCAATGAAAGAGAGCCGATATTTTTACACCTGGTTTTTAATTGAATGATGCATGAGTCATAGACCCTCAGAGTTTTGATTTTATGCTTTTCCTGCTCGACGCCTGTCCTGTGTCCGTCAATACCATAGGGGAATTGAAGGCAGACAAAAAATCGGTAATCACATCAGTCCACTGAACCCGCCAGGGGCGGACCAGTGTGTTTCGGCCGTTTGCGAAAATAAAACAGAAAAGGAAACGGATGAAAGCCGGAACAAATTCCTTTACAACCTTGTTGTTGCTTCTCATGATAAACACACAGGGAATCTGTCAAAGCCATTATCCGCCTTGTCCGGATTCCATTGATTTGATTATTCTCCAGGAGGCTAATCACCTCTGGGATATTTTTGGGAATGAAATTTGGCAATATTATCATCCGGAGGATATGCCGGTTTTGCTTTTCAACACACCGGAACAACATTGGTTGCTGAATCACCCTGATCCGCCGGAGAATTTTCATAAATTGGTTTGCTGTAATACCCAAATTGATGCAAAAACTTCCGGGTGTGATCCGCTATGGTATTATTTTTCAGCCACGATATGGCCAATCAATCATTGTTGGACGACGATCATACCTTCTCTGTCAGCCTGTAATGACTTTTGTGCGGAACATCATCTTCCAGACTCCTTTTTCCCGCCCGATCTGTTGGTTTTTATAACCCTACACGAAAGGTTTCATAATTTTCAAATCAAGTGGCTGGAGAATGATTATCTGAGAATATTTAATATTGAAGACTCTGAATCTCCCCGAAAAGAAAAGCATGATACTTTATCGGATATCCCCGATGATTCCCCTAAGGCATCTTTATGCCTTGAAGAACAGGCGGCACTCTATAAAGCCTATATCGAGCAAGATACTCTAAAAGCAAAAGGGCACATTCGGGAATTTTTAAATTTAAGACATCAAAACGGAAGATTTATAAGTGAAGTGGAAAAAGAAACAGAAAATTTTATGGAATTCGTTGAAGGGACTGCCAAATATATTGAATTTCAATTATCGGAATCCATTCAAGACGGCTATCGATCCATCGACAGGATCAGAAATCATAAACAGTTCAATAATTATACTGAGGTTGTCCAATCACCGAGATTATTTATAGAAAAAGCACAAACGGGTGATTTAACTTCCTCAAGATTCTATTCAACCGGTATTATTTTATGCAAGTTGCTTGACCGCTTCTCTGAAAAAGACTGGAAAAAGGATCTTTTTAAAAATTATCATGAAAAGAAAATAGATCTCTGTAAGCTGTTATCCGGCCAGATATAAAGTCCTAAGTATAAAACTCACAACAAATCGTTCGACCGGACAAGAACCTTGGCTGCGTTTGATTTTATTGCCGAAGATTCCTTCAGACGTGACTTTTTCAAGTGATTCAACCCTTCGCGCCGTTTAGTATTGTGTTGTCCTTGACGAGAAATCGCCTGTCAGGTTCAACAGCGACCGTCTATGTGTCGAATCTGTCAGCGGGCGCATTCCCTGGGGCAAACGAGCGAATATCAATGTCTTTTTCCCTGCAGATCGAAGATTCCCCATAGCTCACTGACGAGAGCTTCATGGCCTGAAGAACTTAACCACCGGCCTCAAGCAGGACGCCGGAGTCTACACCCACTGCGACTATAATCGGATCTGCAGCCCGGGGAATCGGCCGGCGGGCCTTGACCGGGGTACCGGGAAGGCGCCATCCGCTATTCTGCGGCCATTATTTAATCAAAAGACATTTGCGGATCGCGCGAAAGGATCCGGCTTCGATTCGATACAGATAAACACCCGACGGCAGATGGCCGGCCTGCACCTGGACGGCATGCCGTCCAGCGGGGAAAACACGGTCCGCCAGGATCTGCTGATTTTTACCGAGCACATCATACAGGATCAACCGGACAGGGCCGGATACGGGCAAATCAAAAGAAAGGGTGGTTGACGGATTGAACGGATTGGGAAAATTCGGATGCAATGTAAATTGCGCGGGACCGGACAGGATTGCTTTTTCCTCGACAGCAACGGGCAAATTGCTGAACATCACAAGCCCCTCATAAGCACTGGCAATCAGCGTGTGATTGGCCACGACAGGGCCGGACAGATAATGATAGGAATCATTGAAAAACAGACTGTCCCCGGACGCTTCGGAAAGGCCCCAAAGCGCCGCATAGTCTCCCCCCCGTTCGAACAGAACCATATAAACGACGCCATTGGCAATAACAGGGGTCTGTCCGCCCAAATCCGCCCAGGTCTTCGACCAGGAAATAACGCCGTTGGATTTATCCACAGACAGGAGCATCAGCCGCTCCTCCAGATGGCTCCAAAGCGGGAGCACGATCCTTTCATCGGAAACCGCCATTGTCGTGGTATAAAACACTCCCAGGTTGTACCCTTCCGGGAATGCCGTTTGCCAGATCACGCTTCCATCCGACTTGTCCCTCGCCATCAGGCTGTCATTGTTGGAACTGTACACATAATCATCATCAACCGAGACCGATTCACTCCCGCTGCTCGGTAGCTGCCAGTATAGGTCTCCGGATTCCTTGTCAAACGCATACAATTCGCCGCCTGCAATTGCGTAACACTGCGTTTCATCCACAGCCGGCACGGTTCCGTCCGACAAATCGCTGTTCCAGAGAGTGGCGCCTGTGCCGAGATCAAAACAGATGAGGCTGTCTCCCATCACATAACCGCGGTCCCCGTCTATGACAGGTATGAACTCAACCACCGGTTTGGTCCACAGCAATGTGCCCGTGGCCCTGTCAACGGCATGGATCCCTTCAGCCTCGAACATACAATTGACCAACAGGGTCCTTTCATTCATTGCGATCGGTAGAATGGTCCCTTCATGGCCATCTGTACCGGGCACTTCGAATTCCCAGATGGCCTGGTTATCGCCGTAGTTGAATGCCAGGACCGAAAACGGCTCCCCTTCATTCGTGTCGATATGCGCGACATAGAACTGCTGACCGACACTGCTGACAAACAAAGGCATCAAGAGCGGCATGAATGATATATAGTCGAACGGCGGGAAGAGCGCATCCTCTCCCTCTGCCCAGGCCCGCTGCCGGGCATCACGGCGGTACTGCGGCCAGTCCAAATCGCCGATTGTGCTGCCTGTGTCCGGTTCCGCGGCCAGGATCAGATCGCCCAGGGTTTCCGCAGCGGACCAGAGGGCGCCGGACGGCCATTCTCCGGCATTGCCGTAATAAGTCGGATACACACTGCCGGGGTCTGCCACCCAGAGGCTGGCGCCGATCGTCTCTCCGGCCTGTGCACGAAGATGGCCGGCCGTCAGGTCTATGGCTGTTTCATACTGAACATAGCCCCCGGCCACAGCAATGTCCGACACAACACCGTTTGCCGGGACAGGGCTCGCCGGCCGGATATCCGGATAATCTCCCCTCATGGCGGTAAATGCCGCGCCTGCATTCAATATGTCGAACCGTCCGTCCGGCTGCGCTCCCTCGTCCCATTGATCGTCATTGTCGGCGTCGAACAGAAAACCGAATGTGTTGGCCGGATTGATCGCCGCATCATTCGGATCCGTGGCGGCCAGAAAAAGATGGGTTCCGTTGTTCATGACATAGAGGACAACCGGGTAAACCGCGGACGAATCTGAAATGATGATTTGCGTTGCCCCGGCCCATTCCTCAGTCAGCACCTGTCCGTCGATCACGGGCGTCTGCGCGGTCCAGGATGACCGCACAAAGGGGTCGCGCACTGGAGTTTGGGCAATGACAGCCTGCGACCGCCGTGTGCTCTCATCGGATGTGGATTCGACCTGATAATAATAGGAGGAACCTTTGACCACATTCGTGTCGATCCAGTCATGCATCAGGGCAGGATAGTTCCTGCCCGCCGTGTTGATGCTGGTGACCAGCGACGGCATGTCTCCGATATGATCGAAACGGTAAATATTATATACCCGGTTTTCAGTATCGCCGTAATTGGGATCCCACAGCAAGGAAACCCTGTCCGGATAGCTGCCCGCTGTCACGTGAATGGGCATGCATTCACCCAGTCTGGCGGCGTAAATATCGCCGTGCGTATTCCGGTAATCTTCCCAGGCGCTGATTACGGTTTCGTACGGGTCCACACAGACCCGCGGCCTGATCTGGTCCCTGGACTCTGTTGACATGGCTGTACTGGGACCCAGAGGCACACAGGATGCATTCAGCGGCCGCGTGTAAATATCCAGGGCGGCACCCGGCTGGTTCCACACCACCTGATAGCCTCCGTCCGGACGGGTACAGACATCCGGGCTGGCCTGGTTCACCGCCGCGCCTGACGGAGGAAACTGAAACTGACCTTGTTTGACGGAGCCCTGTGCATCATACAATGCGCCATAGATCTGTGAGCCGGCTCCGGCATATCCGAAGGACCAGTAGATCAGGAAATCACCGTTTTCCTGTACAGCCACCGGAGCCCTTTCATAAATATCCTGATCCTGCAAATAATGCTGGCTGACGGGAAGGACATTGCCCTCCGGTGAACCGCCGGCATCAAACCGCCGGGCAAACACATTGAAAAATCCCGTGCCCGCTGAATCCAGCCAGGTGATCACAAACCGTCCCGAACGATTCATACCGATACATGGAAACAGGTGATAACTTCCAAGATCATACGGATGGGCCATCGTGTTTTCACCATATGGTGAACCATCGGCGTTGTACAGCTGCATATAGATCTGAGGCGTGCCACCCTCCCTTGTATCCATCCAGCAAACAGTAAAACGCCCGGCACGGTCCATGTCCACGGCCGGCATGTGCTGATAGGACGTAGACGCGTCGTCATTGACACGGAATGCGGGACCTTTAGGATTTCCCTGTGCCTCAAAGAGACGCGCGTAAATATCGATGTCACCATCCCTGTTGTCCTCCCATACCACCACGAAATGCCCCCGTTCGTTCATGGCCACATCCGGGTTGATTTGCGTGGCGTCTGAAGCTGCATCATGCGCCCGGAAATTGGTTTTCACCATGCGTCCCTTGCTGCTGAAAAGCTGCCCGTAAATATCTCCGTTGCTGTTTCGCCCGTCCGACCAGACGAACACGACCCGCCCGTATTGGTTCATGTCCAGGGCAACCGAAGTCTGATGAGAGGTTCCGGTATTGTCGTTGAGGATTATCGATCCCGCCGCAAGTCGAAAGCCTGTCCGGAAGAATACCATGCAGAAAAGTCCAACCGCGATTTTTTTGGCATTCATGACTCTTCTCCCTTCTGATTAAATCTGTCAGCGAGCGCATTCCCCTCACGCTTGCCCGGGGTAATCGAGCGGATACAAATATCTTTTCCTTGCAGATCGAAGATTCCCCGCTGCTTTCGGCGGGGCGCTTCAATCTGACAGTGAGCGAAGTCACCGTGGTTCGCCGCGAGGCTTGCCCAATACCCTGACACGGGGTACGAACCTCAATGCGACGCATCATCAAGGTCCGTTGCAGATCACGAAACGACGGATTGAAGCTCCCGGGCAGCTCGCTGCCGGGGAACCTTGAACTTGATCTTACCGGATGAGAATCATTTTGCGGGTCTGTTCGAATCCGCCGGATTCGACACGGTAAAAATAAATGCCGGATTGCCATGAATCGGCTTCGAGCACTTTTTCATGAAATCCGGGCTCTGCGTCCTGATCGATGAAACAGCCTGTCTCTCTGCCCTGGACATCGAACACCCTGATCACAACGCGATCCGCTTCACATAACGAGAAAGGGATGGTTGTCCTGTTGTTGAAGGGATTGGGATAATTCTGGCCCACATCCAAATGAACCGGAAGCGCTGCTGCATCCTGCCGTTTGACGGGAGTCGTAGCAACCGTATCCACGGTCATGACATACGGAACAGGGCCGCGCGTTCCTTCCACCTGGATGCCGTAAAAGCCTCTCGGCAGATCCGGATAACTGAGCACCTTGGAGATCAAGCCGCCGGCGGATTCCCGGCGGCTTGATTTGCCCATCCCCCGTATCCGGTCTTCTGCGATGATCTGACCGCTGCCGTCCAAGAGTGAGAAACCAAGATCTCCGGCATCTCCTGTAAATGAAAAAACAGCTTCAAAATCCACGGCTTTCTCCCAGGTCAGAATCATTATTTCAGGAGGCCAGGTTGTATGATCCGGACTCAGGTTTTCGAGTACGTCCGGATCGGAGGGATAGGTATAGGGGATGGGAATGCCGTCCGTGGCGGCCGGCGGCACATACATAAAATACATGTCCCGCATGGCATCCAGCCATTCCGGCGTCTCCATCAGGCGGTATTCGGGAGGCACATACACGCCGCGCTGGTGCTGGTCGTAATAGATTTCGATATGATAAAAATTGCGGTTTCCAAATGGACGGACGCAGAACCGGATTCGCCCGTCCGGGAAATAATCCCGTACGTCCTCCAGTGTGGCCGATACACCGTAAGACGTCTCTTCACCCGCCGGATCATAAACAGAGAGATCAAAGCCGGAAAGATGATAGGTGCCGCGTGCGTCCGGTTCCACAAAAAGAGTCATTTCATCCTGGTAGTCCACATCCGGCAGATCCGGCAGGATCAGTTCAAAGAAGTCCGCGTCCCCTGTCCAGTGAAAATTGAGATCAGTGACATCCCACATGCCGTTGACCTGTTCTTCGGGGTAAACGAGAGGGGCGCAGCCGGACAGAACATTGTTCGATTCGTACGCATCCCTCTCAATGGTCAGGGGGGTCGTTATGTCCAGCATCAGCGTATAAAAAGCCGGGTCTTCCGAAGTGGGTGCAAGGCGGAGATGATAAGCGCCCGGGCTCAGGGTGTCCGCAAAGGGGAAAGAAACCGCGCCACCGAGCCGGGGACCTGTCATTTCAAGCGTATAGGCATCGAATCCGAAATGGCTGGTATCCGAAAGATCGGCCAGAATGAAATCATCCAGATAAAAGGTGTAGCCGTCCTCATCATCCGCTGGCGACAGGCTGGAACAGACACTGCCTCCGTGCAAGCGGTAAAAATTTCTGAAATCATTGGGCTCAAGAGCGCCGGGGTCGGGTATCGCACCATCCGAAGCGGCACGCACGGCTTCGTATGCATTCAGGAATCCCTCTGAAACACGTCCGTCGGGGCTGGTGGTATTAGCCGTGGATGTCAGAATGGACCGGACATCACTGGTATTCAGATCCGGATTCAAGGCTTTCATCATGGCCACCACACCGGAGACATAGGGTGCGGCACAGCTGGTGCCGTCAAAATGTTCGATTTCCGTTACATCGTTGGACAGGGGTGAAACCAGGATGGCACTTTCCGGTCCGCCCGGCGCCCAGATATCCAGCGGCCCGCCGTAATTGGAACCCCAGGCGAATCCATCGGACATACGGACGGCACGTTTGGTCAAAAGATCGATTGCTCCGATGCACAGGGGCCGTTTGCCGCTCGATCCCAGCTCGCCGGGCAGCAGGTAGTCGTCCGACGAATCGAAATCGATTTCATCATTGCCCATCCCGACAACGACCACCACACCGTTGTCATAGGCTTCATTCAGGGCGTCTGTGACCGGATCATGGTCACTCCGGATCCGGCTGTCAACCGCTGCAGAACTGATGTTGATGACTCCGGCACCCCAGGCCGTGCCCGTCCGGATCGCCGAGGCCATCTCGTACCAGGAGAAATCATAACGGAACGGCATGGGAAGGATCACGGAACCACCCGTTCCGGCAGCCCCGAATGCATTGTTTTTCTTGGCCGCGGCCATGCTGAGGACCTTGTGGCCGTGGTAATCCCGTTCACTCGCATCCACCGCATAGTCTCCATCCACAAAATCATAGGGACTGTTGAATGGAAAATCATCGTTCATGTAAAATCCGCCATCGATCACAGCCACCGGCACCGTATATCCCGTCAAATCAAATAAATCCATGATCATCCATGCCTTACTCACCTGGATCTCAGGATCCCAGAACTGCGGCTGCGTGTAGGCATTGCTGTGTCCCTCGTTGATATCCGCGGGATTGTGACCGTAAGGCGCATACTCCTGGGAACTGGTCCGGGGACAGCGCGCCTCGTTCAGGACCCGGTTAAAATCAACGCCTTTGATGTCTTCATCCCAGGCTTCAACGAGAATGGCAAACAGGGCCAGCATCTTCCACGACGAAAACACATGCATGCCCGTATATCCCTGCGCCTCGGCATGGCTTTTCAATGCATTAAAATCAATGTCGCTGGAATCGGCAGGCACCTGAATCCGGACCCATCCGGACCTGTCGGGAATGGTCCTCGCCAGGTGGGCGATTTTCTGGTCCGGTTCGGGTAAAACGCCCTCGTTGATCACGGTTCCCTTGCACCTGCCCAGAAATTCGGAAACAGATTCGCCGGGTCCCGGCTTATAAAGAAGATCTCCTTCGACATACTGGACGGTCAGCCAGTCGGGCGGATACATGATTGCGCCCACCGTGCGCATTTTCTCCTGACCTCCGGCTGGAATGAATGCCGGATCCCGGTGCATGGCCGGGACAATTTTGTATTGAAAGTCAGCAGCCGGCAGATCATGAGAAGGAATCATGAACTGAAACAACACAAGGAGGCTGATAAAAAAAACCTGTTTCATACCGGAAGTCCTCCCGTTGATATACATCGTGCCGGATATATATGAATCTGTCAGCGAACGCATTCCCCGGGTCCTGCCCCGGGCTTTGACCCGGGATCAGCGAGCAGATATGAGTGTCTTTTTTCACAACAGATCGAAGAGTCCCCGGCATATCACTGCCTGGGCGCTTCAATGATCAACAGACGACTGAGGCTTGAAAAGGAGACCGACATTAGGAAAATAACACTATCAAACGATCAAATCAAGCTTCATGAACGCTTCAGCCCAAAATTCCAGGGATGGCATATCCATGCCTTGTTGCCGGAAAACGGGCGGCTGCAGGCGCCTTTTTCATCAATACTTTGAAAGGGGATTCCCTGAGAATATCAATAAAACCGTATTCCGGTTGAAAACCGCCACTGGAGTTTCGTAAATTACCCTGTATTTGGAGGCATGAAGGATTTAACGGTCCTTTTGAATCTGACAGGGGGCGCATTCCCCACAGCCTGCAGCGGGGTAAGCGGGCGAATCCAAAAGCCTTCTTCCTTTCAGATCGAAGATTCCCAGCTGCGAGTTGCCGGGGAGCTTCAATCAAAGCAAATCTGCTGACAAGAAAAATGCAGTTGATGGGCTGCCGGACCACCTTCAATCTGCAGGGAGGAGAAACCGTGAAAAAAGTCTACATCGTTTCATCGGCCTTGCTCATCCTGGCCTGTCTGTCCTGTCAAAAAAGGAGAGAAACCATGCCCGTTCAAGGCACATTCGGTTATGATATGGATTTTGTGAATCGCTTTTTCAAGTCCGTCGTCCTGTCCGGCGGCGATGCAAAAGTCCTGGTTTCGCCGGGCCTTCAGGCCAGGGTCATGACCAGCACGGCGGGCGGAAATTCAGGAACGAGCTACGGATGGATCAATTATTCCCTGCTCGAATCCGGGAAAATGCTGGACCACATGAATCCATTCGGCGGGGAGGACAGGTTCTGGGTCGGGCCGGAGGGAGGCCAGTATTCCGTATTCTTCAAGAAGGGGGATCCATTTGATCTCGACCACTGGCAGACGCCCAGGGCCCTGGACACGGAACCCTTCGAGATCATCGCCGGATCTCAGGACAGCCTGCATTGCCGCAAGGATGTACAGGTCGAGAATTATTTCGGCACGGTTCTCCGGTTCACGGTGGACCGAATCGTACGTCTCCTACCTGTGGAGCGCCTCAGTGGTTTTCTGGGAACAGCGGTGCCTGCATCCGTGAAGGCCGTCTGCTTCGAGTCCGAAAACAGGGTGACGAACACGGGTGAAAAGGCCTGGGAAAAGGAGGGAGGGCTGATTTCCGTCTGGATTCTCGGCATGTTCAACGCATCGGAGTCCATGGTCGTGGCCATCCCGTTCCGGGATCATCCGGACCTGTCCGGTACAGCGGTCGTCAATGACGCCTATTTCGGAAAAGTGCCGCCGGACCGTCTGAAAATCGGACCCGGAATCCTGTATTTCAAAGGGGACGCCAAACTGAGGAGCAAGATCGGACTCCCGCCGGAGAGGATCAGGCCCGTGGCCGGGAGTTACGATGCGGATAAAAAGGTTCTTACGCTGGTGCAATTCAGCTTTGATCCTGAAGCAAAGGATTACATCAACTCCATGTGGGAGATACAGAAGGAGCCGTACAGGGGCGATGTGATCAATTCCTACAATGACGGGTCTCTCGGTCCGACCGGCCAGGGGCTGGGCGCCTTCTACGAACTGGAATCGTCTTCACCCGCCCTGGCATTGAAGCCTGGCGCTTCAGCCGTGCATGTGCACAGGACCATGCATTTTGAGGGAGAGGAAGCGGACCTGGACCGGATCTGCAGGTCCGTGCTGGGAGTGCGGCTGGAAGATATTCAAAACGCTTTCAACTGAATCTTTTAAATCCCGGAGTCAATTCCGGAATGGGATCTGCTGGATTGGAGTAAGCCGATTTTTTTGCACCCCGGGGTGGACCCCGGGGTGGGATTTGCAGGATTGGAGGAAGCCGGATGAAAGGGGATAAAAAACCAGCCGTCAAAATCATGCCTTGCCTGGACATGAAGGACGGCCGCGTTGTCAAAGGCGTGCATTTCGTGGATTTGAAGGAAGCCGGGGATCCGGTTCAGAACGCGGCATTCTATCAGGAAGAAGGCGCGGACGAACTTGCCATGCTGGACATTGCAGCAACCCTGGAGAACCGCAAGACCAGGCTCGAGTGGGTGAAGGCTGTTTCGTCCGTCATCGAAATCCCGCTGACTGTGGGCGGGGGCATTTCATCCCTTGAGGATATTGCGCTCACCCTGGAGGCAGGTGCGGACAGAATATCCATGAACAGCGCAGCGGTTAAAAATCCGGATCTTGTCAAGGAGGCGGCCCGGCGCTTCGGACCTGAAAGAATCACTGTGGCCATTGACGGCAGGCGAAACCCGGCCATGCCGTCCGGGTTCGAAGTGGTGACTGCAGGCGGC
>JAFGEX010000135.1 GCA_016931355.1 bacterium | reverse complement strand
CCCTGCGGACAGGGGGATGGGCGTGGATAGGGACACGGCCTGGCCTGTCACATTCCATGTCTGATTGGCTGCAGCGGAAGACTTGATCCAGTAGCCGTGTATGCCGTCCAGGTACTTCAGATCGTTGAGAAACGCGGGCCTGTTCACGTCCCAGGTCATGGGCCCCTCCACCGGCCTGTATCCGAAAACATAGCTGACGGAAAGGGCTCCGAAGGCTTCGGGGAGCGTGTTGGGCTCTTCGGTGAGGGGCAGGGACACGAGGTTCCAGCCCGGATACAGGGTGAGCGTTTTGGGTATTTTTGTGGAATTCGCAAGCACCTTGACCGAACCCTGCTTGATGCGGTTGACCGTGATCTCATGGTCCAGGGTGTAAAGGGTCGCGCTGAGGATACGGACCACCGTCCTGTACGTCGTGAGACTCGCCGGATCACCCTGCACGAGCAGTGTGGCATTGACCAGTATCCCCGCATCCGGCACGAGCCGGGTCGATGTCAGATTCGAGGTGAATCCCCCGATGCGGACTTCGGATTCCCGGACACCTGCCACAGGATTGCCCCAGAATGCGGTCATGGTGCTTTTCGACGATGCGCCCACGGCCTGAACCACAGCCTTGTCGAATCCGACTGTCAGGGCATATCCCATCACGGAATCGTCGACCACGAGGCCTTCCATTTGTATGGCGAGCTGTATGGTGTTGCCCCTGAGCGCCGTGACGTCCTGAATCAGCAGCTTCACGTTCTTGGGGGGCGCGGCCAATGTCAAAGACCAGGCATTGTCGCCCGCTTCGTTTGTCAACTGAATCTCCACGAGGCCGGTCTTCCCCGCTCCGTCGCTGAACTCGACGCGCAGGATGTCGCCGCTGGCCCAGGCACCGGCGAAATTGCCGCATTGCACATTCCATGTGCCGCCGGAGTATCCGCATCCGACGGAAGACTGGGTCAGGACATCGACCGGCCTGGAAGTCACGTATGCGTTGAAGGTCGCCGCCGCCGGGACCGTCCCATCCGCGTAGCGCAGCGTCCCGTACGCCAGATGAGGCACTCCCGCGAAGGCGCAGCCGGTCCCGGCCAGGAAGAGAGGCAACACCGCGATCAGGCGAAAAGGCTTCATCCTATCTCCAATTCTTTCTCAATTCATCATCTCCATCCTGCCGACGCGGCATTGTCCATCCGCCTCCAGCACATAAAAATAAAGGCCGCTCGGCGAGGCCATGCCGTTTGCGTTCAGCCCGTTCCAGGAGGCGGAATGCCTGCCCGCAGTCTGAACGCCTTCCGCCAGGCAGGCGACCCTCTGCCCGAGCACGTTGAAAATCCTGAGCCGGACCCTGGATTCGTGAGGGAGAGAATAGGATATCGTCGTAAATCCGTTGAACGGGTTCGGATAATTTTGTTTCAGGACAAGGGTCCCCGGCGCGGTCCCGGCATCCGTTGCGCGCAAATCCGCGGCCAGGCTTCCCAGATTCCTGTCGTTTACATGGATGCGATGAATCGTGAGCGTCCGGTCTGCCGCGTGCCCTTTATCCCGGAAATGAAGAATCATTGCGGCCTGCCGCCCGTCTCCGGGAATTCCGCTGTAAACGCCTATGCGCAATGCGCCGGGTCTTTCAGAACGCGTCTGCATCTGGAAATCCCGGATCGAACCCTGCTTTTGGGCGCCGATGAACTCCAGGGAAGGATCATGAGAGCAAATGACATCCATGGAAAGCATGGGAGGACCCTGGACCTGCAGCGGGACCAAAAGGTCTTCACCGCTCCGTTCCGTTTCCAGGACCTCTACCTCCCAAATAGGCGGCTCTGATGTTCTGGGAACCGCAGAGGCATCGTACCCGCCGTGCACATCGCCGATCAGAAGCGCGGTGTAATCCTGTCCCGGAATATCGCTCATCACTTTTTCGTACTGCCGGGATTCCGGCGTAAAACGCCATTGGCCCAGGGACGAGCCCGCTGCGGGCGCATACCCGACCGCAAAACGGGCAATATGCACGGCATCCATAATGGTCAAGCGGCCGTCTCCGTTCACATCAGCGGCTGCCTGCTGCCCGGCACTCAAACCGGCCACACCCATGACGAACCGCGCGGTCAGGGCTGCGTCGTAGGACAAAACCGTGGCCCTGGCGGATTCGAGGCCGCCGAACAGTGTGTCCGGCACGACGAGCGGGCTGTCCCCGTACGGGACCGAAGCAATGGAATACCTGCCATCCGCCCCTGAAGTGTCGCTCCCGGCAGCCAGGCCCGTGTGATTCACGCGAACGTCCCGGACAGGCCCACCGCCCTGGTAATAGGCCACCTGTCCCGATATGGATACGTTCGGAGACGCCTTGAGATGAAACACCAGCGTATCATTGACCGTGCTCTCAAAGGATACCGAAATCGTGGACACAGCCTCCCCTTTCGCCTGCACGCGCATCTGGGCATAACCCTGGCTGTCCGTGATCACGGGCTGGCCGTCCATCAGGGTCACGTCGCCGGATTTCACGGTGAATCGAAAGGAAAACCCGGACAATCCCTTGCTGTAACCGTCCGTCAAACGCACCTTGACCGGTTCCGGGAAAACGGTCCCGGGGAGCACCTGCTGGGAATCCCCGGAAACCATTTGAAGATACATGGGATGCCACCGGTAATGATTGAAATAGACCTGTGCCATATGGATATAACCCGCATCATTCGGATGTATCTTGTCCGCAGCGAGCATGGTGGATGCGTTGAACGAATCGTATTGCCGGACATAGGACAGGCTGCCGGCCGGTATCTGAGCGATCCTCCCCTTCTCGCAGTCGGAAACGATGTGATCGAGCTCATAGTTGAAGGCCAGCGCCTTGTAGGGATCGATGTCCGTTCTGGGGATGATGCGGGAGACGAAGACCTTCCTGAGGCAGGTCCCGTTGACTCCGCTTCTCCATTTCAGAAGATGAGCGATCAGCGTCGCCATCCTGCCGCCGACCGTTTTCGAATCGAATTCGACAGCCCCGGGCTGCCGGTAGGGCGCGATGTCGTCATTGGACAAAAGATCGTTGGTGCCGATATGGAGAAAGACGATCTGCGGCTGGTAGAGGTTCATGTCGGCATCCACTTTATAGAGGCCATTCCCGCCCGGACCCGTGTAAAAATTGCCGATGATCGCACCCGAAAAAAAGAACCCGTTCAGCGGGGCGGTCCCTGTCGGTCCCACGAAGGAAAATCCATATTCCGCGGCGGTAAGGGAATCGTACAGGTCGTTTCTAAAACCCACCCCGTCCGTGCTCCCGACGCCCCGGGTGATCGAATCGCCGATCAGCATGATCTTCGTGCCCGATTCAACCGGATAGAGCCGGATCAGAAAAAACAAAATCCATATCCAACGTTTCATCATGCAGCAATTTACCAAAAATCAGCCTGATCCGCAAGCATATCCGCGGCGAGTGATCTGACGGCAAGCGCAAGCAGGGTGAATTCAAATGTCGCCATCCCTTCCCGATCGAAGATAGTCCACTGCCTGCAGCGGAGATCTTCAATCCCTGCCCCCAAAAAACGGGATCATCGACGACTGCGTACCCTCCGCGCCGGAGCCCCTCTGACCCGACTCCTGAGCGCCGATGCGTTCAAGGTTGAAAATCCCATGCAGAACATGGGGACGAAGACGGAACCGGACGCCCGGGCGGAGATCCCGGGCGTCCCTGGCGTTCATTGAAGCTTCAGCATGCGCTTGCTGAATTTCTCTTTCGGTGTGATGAGTTGATAGATGTACACGCCCGTGGCCGCCTGCCGGCCCTTTGAATCCTTCCCGTCCCATTCCAGCGTGAAGTACCCGGCGTCCTTCTCCTCGTCCACGCAGGTCCTGACCAGCTGACCCATCATATTGAAGATGCGCAGCGTCAGATGCGCCCTGTAGGGAACGAAGTACCGGATGGTCGTGGACGGATTGAACGGATTGGGGTAATTCTGGGCCAGGCCGAATTGATCCGGCACGGGGATTTTGATCATGATCGGATCCTGCTCGGATCGGTTCCCCCTCACATCCTGGGCGACGATCTTGTAATAATAGACCGCTCCGGCCTGCACGTCGTTGTCCGTTGCACTGTAGGTGTTGTCCTCCCTGCTCAGGATGATCTCTTCGGAGATTTTCCGGTACTCCCCGTCAGCCTTCAGGCTCCGGTACACATGGAAGCCGTGATTATCGACTTCCCGCCCGGTTTTCCAGCGCACGGTCACCTGGTTCAGCCAGGGCTGGAACGCAGCGGTCATCTCGGTCATGGTTACGGAGACCACAACGTCCAGGGTCCACCGGAAACTCGTCTCCTGCAGGCCGTCGCTGATCTTGACGTCCACGGTCTGACTGCCGGAGAAGTACTTGTCGATGTCCCATTCGAGAAGCGGAGAATCTTCGCCCTGCCTGATGCCGTCCACACGCCAGGAATAATGAAGCTCATCCCCGTCCGGATCCTCGGCCTCCACCCAGAAAGGCAGGACCTGGCCGGAAGCCAGAATGGTGTCCGGAAAAGTCGGATAGGTGGACAAGAGAACGGGCGGACGGTTCGTCTTAAGCACGTTGATCAGGACGCTGTCCGCATCAAACCCTCCCCTGCCGTCGACCACGCGGAAATGAACGGTGTAGGAGCCCTGCTGGTTGTGCGTCGGGGTCCATTGCATGACCGCCGTGATCGGAGACTGCTTTTCGATGCGCAACCCGGTGGGCGGGAACAGGTCTTCGATCTCAAAGGTCAGCACATCCCCGTCCCCGTCCGGGAAGGCCCGGATCGGAATGGTCAGAAGGTCTCCCTCGAACACCTCAAACACGGGCCCGGTCACATCCTTGTCCAGGGACGGGAAATTGGGATTGTTGACCGCCTGAACGGCGAAATAGACGTCCTTGGTCAGCCAGACCGCCTTGACCTGGCTGATGGCAGGCGTCGGGCCGCATATGAAATGCGCTGCCGCGATGCCGTGCTCATCACTGATCACAGGATCCAATTCCACAATTCTTCCGTTGCCGGAAGAGAGTCCGAAAACCACGGAGATGTTCCTGACCGGATTTCCGTTGGCATCCACAACCATGACACGCAGCGGATCCGGCAGCGGCTTGTTTACGGTGCCGAGTATCACGCCGCTGTTGTCGGGATACCGGAGGATGTTGACCGGATTGGCCGTATTGCAGTAAAGGTTGAAGATGACCGGCGATCCCATGAGGAAGCGGCCGCTTGCACGGATGCGTACCAGGCCGGTCGTGCCGCCCAGTGTGACGCCCATGGATACGATCCCTTCTGCATTGCTCGTGTCCGAGGTGACGGACGAACCGCCGAATGCCGCATCCCCTTCGATCACCTCGTACTTCACCGATACACCGCTCACAGGATTGCCGTAACGGTCCGTGGTTTTGACCCGCATCGGCGATGGAATCGGCTGGCCGACGAGGCCGGACTGGTTGTTCCCGGATTCATATCTCAATTCATAGGCCGCCCCTGCAACGGTCGGGCAGGTGAAAAGAATGGGCGAATTGGCCAGATTGGCGGTCGCCAGGATCATGTTTTCCTTGTCAACATGGGTATCGGCCCGGAAATAAGCCGGCGCCTGACCCCAGGCGTTCGTTCTGACCGGATTGGGCGTGATCATGGTACCGCCGCCCTGAACGACCGTGTAGGTGATGTCCACGCCGGCAACCGGGTCCCCGTCGTCATCAATGACGCCCGTGATGAACGGCCTGGGAAGGGGAGAGCCCGCAAATCCGACCTGCATGGCCTCGGACGCCCGGTACATGGAAACCGCCTTGCTCTGTTCGCCGGTGATCCTGAAGGTAACGGGGCTGCCCGCAAGCGGGACACCCTGGGGTGTTTTGGCGCTGACCTCGTACACGTTTTCACCGGCATCCGGCCCCAGTATCACGTAGGCGTAGGCCAGGCCTTGGGTGTTGCTCACCTTGACCGGATTTCCCACAATGGATCCGCCTCCGCCCGCCTTGAATGTCACGGGCCCGAAAGCCACCGGATTGCCCTTGTCGTCCGTGACCCGGACAACCAGGGAATCGCGGTACACGGTGCCGATATTTCCTTTCAAGGTCCCGGATGTGATCTTTTCCATGCGGGTCGCATCATTGGCCAGGAACAGAACCTCGGCGGGATCATTGATCGCAATGTTGTCGTCCTCCACCAGGCCGCTGACTTTTTTCTCGCCTGCCTTGGTCGAAAGCAGATAACCGAAGGCCTTGCCTTCTGCATTCGTAGGACCGATGCTGCTGTTGAAATAGCTTTCCAGGGTTGGGTCAACGGATAATTTGACCTTTTTCCCGGAAACCGGATTGCCGTACTTGTCTTTCAGGATCACGGTGATCTCTGAGCTGTCCGTGCCTGTTGCCTGTTTCGGGCCTGTCGCCTGAATCACCGATGTATAGGCGTTGATCGTGTCAGGAGACGCGGAAGCAAAGAAGGTGATCGGCGAGCCTTCCAGGAAACGGAGGCCGTTGCCTGCCGAAGCGCGGAGCTCATTGTTGTCCGTTCCGATGTGCGTATTCAGCGTCCATGCGATCTGGGCGATCCCGTCCGCCTTGGGAATCACCACATCCCGGGTCGTATCCGCAGTCCCGCCCAGGGATCCGCCTGATCCGATGATGGAAAAACGCACTGTTTCTCCGTCAACCGGATTTCCGAATTCATCGACCACGACAACTTTCACGGGCTGGGCCAGAGGCTTGCCGACCGTGCCTGAAAGATGGAGATCCGAGACCGGCTTCAGGGAGTCCGCACTCGAAGATTTGGGCATGAGCTCGAACCGGACGGGCGTCCCTCCCAGGGGGGCTGTCGGATCCCCGGTAGTGGCCGTGGCTTCCACAATATTCACATGATCCACACCGGCTTTGTCCCCCAGCTGGAAGAAAACCTCGGCAATACCTTCTCCGTCCGTCAGATCCTGGAACTCCTGGTCCTTGGTCTCGATAAATTTTCCCCTGCCGCTCTTGATCGAGAAAATGACCGGCTGCTGTTCTACCGGACTGCCGTTGATCCTCACCATCCGGACCTGCAGGGGCAGGGGCAGCTCTTCCAGAACCACGCCTTCCTGGTTGTCCCCCTGCACATAGACCAGACGCGATGCATCGGAGACGGCGGTCAGGGTGAATTTGAACGGGGAGCCGTCCAGCGGATCGAATCCGTTGTTTGCATGGGCCTCGATGATGCCGCCGTACTGCCCGTGTATCGGGCCTGCGATCACGTAGGTCTGGGCATACCCGTTGTTGTCCGTGGCCACGGTCACGCTGTCCGAGTGCCCCGGGAATCGGAATCCGTATCCCTTTGCGACAAAGGTGACCGGGTGGTTGACACCCGCCTCGTATCCGTTGAAAACCTTTATCTTGAGGGGCAGAAGGGTGGTATCGTTCACACCCACCTGGCGGTTGTTGCCGCCCGCATGGATGATCTTCGTGCCCCGGTTATAAACCGAATCCATCAGGATCACATTGGTGATCCCGGCAGCCGTAGCCGAAACGCTGAGCACACCGGTCGTCCCCCCCAGTCTGAGGGTGTCGGTCGCAACACCGCTTGCATCCGTCCTCTTGACCGTGATACCGAATGTGGCGGGTATGCCGGATGCCGAAAAAGTAACGGGCACCTCGTGCATCGGCTGGTCCGCGTCATCCAGGACCTTGACCACGAGGAAATTCGGGAACACCTGGTTGACGTAATGCCTGGCCGTCCCCTTGTCAACCAGGGAGAGCACCTGGCTTGCCAGTCCGGCCACAGGCGTGCCCGTGAAATTGACGGTGTTCAGAGTCGTGCCCGGGAAGCTGGCCTGTACGATATGGGGCTTGGCGTCATACCCGAGGGTCAGCAGTGTGGAAGCCCTGCCCGTTGCGTCCGTCACCGTGGACGCGGGATTGATGGAGCCGTCCCCCTGTGTCATGGCGAACAGTACGTTGATGTTCGGAGTGACGTTGTTGTACTGGTCGTAGAGCGTCACCACGAAGGGATTGGCCAGAGGCTTTCTGGCCGTGCCGTTCTGGTTCTGATTGGCGGCCACCACCTTGACCGGTGCGTCCGGGATGCCGGAGATCTGGAATTCGATGGTCATTCCGGAACCGAACGCGCGCGCCCGGACCACGTTCATCCCGGTCTTTTTTCCCAGGATGAGCTTGGCCGCCGCGATGCCCTGCGCATTGGTTTTCAGAATTTCGATGGGCATGGTCAAGGTCGGCGTCAGCGTCGAACTCGACGTGATCAGAAACTTGTCCAGCTTCACGTTGTCATGCAGCTTGTTGATCAGAAGCGTGTGTTCGCCCCTGGTCAGCCTCAGGGACACCGGCGTATCGGGCTTCTGATTGTGCCGGACCCGGTCCCATCTCCAGGAGCTCGAAAAACTGTTGGTCGTGGAATTGACGTAATTGCAGTTCCAGACCCATTGCGTGTTGTCGATCTGGAATCCGACGGCCATGTTGGAAATCTTGGAGGCAATGACGCGGCCCCAGAAATAATAGGTCGTGTCCTTCTCCACGTAGAAGGTATAGCTCAACTGACCGGCCCCGGCGCCGCCTGTTGCGGCGTTCATGTATTTGGTCCCGGATGCCAGCGGATCGTCGTACGTCATGTAAGTCCCGTCCGGATCCAAATCCCATTCGGCTTCGATGTGAATGGGATCGATCATCCGGGGCGGGGAGGTGACGGTTGCGTCCGCAGGCTCCTCAACCCAGAACCAGACCGGGATGTTGTCGAGCGGCGATTTGTTCGTATCCCTCACGATCAGGCGCAGGGAATCCGCGGGCGAAGTCCCGACGACTGCGGAAGCCCCGTCGCCGCTGACGGCTTCCAATTCCCCGACGCCGGTTCTCTCGGCAGACACGGAAAAGGCCGTGACGCCGTTGGTCTTATTCATCCTGGACAGCATCACGCCCGCATATTTGGTGGCGCTGTTGTGCCGCTTTTCCGGATCGAAAAGCGGCTGGTCCGATACGGGCTTTCCGTTCAGCAGTACGTCAAACTTGATGCCCGACGGATTGTACCAGTCCATGACAACCGCCATGGTGTCGCCCTTCTGCGGGAGCCTGAGGTTGCCCGCATTGTCCTTCAGGGTGTAGGCGACCTCATCGATCTTTCCGTTTGGATCCGAGACCACGTCTCCGTTCACGATATTGTAGAGGAAGACCTTGTCCAGATAGGTGGTGTGGCGTATCCACAGCAGATAACCGTTCGCACTGAGACTCGGGCTGTCCAGCATCAGGGCCAGCCCGCCCTTGTAGATGCCCTCCTGGGTTGCGTTTCTCCCCCAGACCAGTTTGGCGATGGTGGGATTGGTGACCGCCGTGTAAACGGCGACGCGCCCCCAATCCAAATCGGTCTGATAATTGACGAGCTCGCTCTCTTCCGGAAGCCCGGAATTGTACTGAATGGTGTATTCGTTGGGATCGATCACCCAGTCGTCGCCGATGCTGCCGTCCGCTTCGGCCTGGCGTGCGAACTGGTCTGTGATGAATCCTGCATCCTTTGTCCGGAAGGTGATTTCCGTGCACAGTTCCCCCTGGTTGCCCCAGGCGTCAACGGCCCGCATACGGAAATAATATCTCGTCCCGGGAAGCAGGCCCGTCACCGTGAAATCCTGGAATGTCCCTGCCACCTTGGGCTGCGGCAGGCCGGTGACGAGCGTGGCGTTGTTCCACGGCGAGGGATCGGTCTTGGGATCCGTAAT